>DASPQU010000265.1:0-4333 GCA_035624805.1 Binataceae bacterium (SeqCode)
CAATGATGTGCAAGATTGCGCGATGCGCATCCGGCGAGGCGCCGCGCGTATTCGGGATTTATCAGGCCGGAAGCAGGCTTGGAAGCTTGCGCCTACTTGCCGCCGAGATAGGTGAAATCGCCCTGCGGATTAACGCTCAACGTGCCGCTAAAAATACTGTGCTCGCGCGCCGGAACATACTGCGTGCGATACAGACCCTCAGGAGAACCGAGCTCGAAAAACCCGCCGTTGCCGTCAAGCACGAAAACCTGCTCGCGGCCCTCGGAATCCGTAGCTCCGACAAACATCGAACCCGTCCCTGTCAGAACCGGATCGCCGAACGAATTGAGTACCGCACCAAGGGGAGTGAGTTGCCCCCGCTCGAGACTGGGATTGAGATGGCCGTGATCCAGACGGAAGATGACAGGCTCGCGAGCGCATCCCGCCAGCACCGCCATCGTGCCGTCGTCCATCAGGCCGGGGCGTCCGGGCGAAAGATAGGAGACGGGGCCCAAGGCGGTGTTGGTTCCTGTCGTCAGGACCCTCGATACGCCCGTGCCGTCGTACTGAAACAGTGCTGTTCCGCTCGGAATCTTAGCCGTGAAAGCGACGAGCGTACCCTGTGGCGATGTGATCGCTGCGGGAATTCCAAACGGGCTCAGGTATTCGGCGCCGTTCGGTCCTGACCGACCTTCGACGGCTATCTCGCTCGCGCCGCCCGCCGTCGCGACCAGCAAAGCCTGAGAATGTTTGCCGTCGGGCTGGTCGGGATTGTTCAAATAAGCGTTGAAGACGACTTCGCCGTGTGCGCCAATCTGGACGCTGCCGAAGCTGAGCACCGCTATGCGATCGCCCTCGAGTGTGCGCGTTCCGGTCTCGGCGACGCACTTGAGCGAGCCGTGCGAATAGAGCATCACGCCGTCGCGTCCGCGTCCGAGAGCCGACATGAAAGCGATACGTCCGTCGGAATCGCCGACCGGATATGGATCGCCGTGAAAAACAGGATCGCACGCCATCGATTTGTTCTTGATTTCGAGCGCCGACAGGCGCCGTTCCGGGCGCGCTTCCGGGTCTCCGATGAAAATCGCCCAGGGATGGCGTGCGCTCTTTTGATCTTTGCCCTTGGAGGTGACTTCCGCGCCGAAAATCACGCGCCCGTCGGGCATCATCGAGGGTACGCCAAGCTCGGTAATCTCGCCGTCGCCAAGGACTTTCGTGCCGACCGAAGTTATTACAACCGGATCGCCTGCGCTGTTGCTTGCGTAAACGACTTGCGAGTTTGAGCCTTCGAAACTCGCTCCGGCCCCGTTAAGACTGAGAGATACGGCGTGCGCTTTGGCGCTTACGCCAACTGTGAGAGCGAGCGCGAACGCCGCGGCTTTGAATTTCATCGAAACACCCCGAAGCCTGTATTAGACAGACAGTCCGGTGGCCCCACCAGAACTTATAGACACCGGCCAAAGGAAAAACAAACGAAAAAAGAGGGACCGATGAAAACCTACACTTTCAGGGTTTCGATTTGCTTGAAGATTCGTTCGGGATGGGTCGACTTCCAATAGATTCGGCCGCATCCGGGGCATTCGGAAAAATGATCGTTGCTGGCATATACGAACGGAGGGACGCGGCGCGCCAGCAACTCGCGCGGTACTGCGACGAGTTCAGCATTGCATCGCGAGCATCGCGTGAGCGCATTCTGACGAACGTTGAACGGGACCCGCGATATGACGGCGCGAAGCTGATCGCGGATGTCATTGTCGGTGAGGAATAGAACCCCCGGTGCAAGACGCAGCCGCTTGTCGCGCGTGATCATCACGCGCCCTTCTTGCCGCGCTCGCTTGAGCATCGCGGCAGAATCGAGCTTGCTGTCCCATATGGTGTCCGCGCCGAGCAACCTGAGCCATCGCGCCAACCGGGCAAGCATCCGATCGCAGGCAAACTTCGGAATTCCGTCCATCGTCGCGTCCATAGTATACCAGCCTCAACAAACGGCCGGCCCGTCGGGCGGGCGGTCGGGCTTTCATACTGGAGAGACGAGATGAACGAGCGGCCAGTTACGATTGCGTGCGGCGATATCACGCTGGAAGGGATGTATGCGCCGGGGAAGTCGACCGGAGCGAGGGCCGCGGTCGTGTGCCATCCGCATCCGCTGTACGGCGGTTCGATGCATAACAACGTGGTCGAGGCAGCTCTTGAAGCATTGTGGAAGCTGGGATTCGCGACGCTGCGCTTCAACTTTCGCGGCGTAGGACGAAGCGGCGGAGATCATACGGGAGGGGCGGGCGAAGTCGAGGACGCAAAGGCCGCAATGGCTTTCATGCTCGCGCAGCCGGGAGTCGCAGGGCAGGGCGCGCTGATGGCGGGCTACTCGTTCGGCGCTGCGATCGCGATGCGCGCGGGGGCGGAGATCGCGCAAGTCGATACCATCGCCGCGATCGCATTGCCGGTTGGGATGGAATCGTTCGATGCGTCAGCATGCGCGAACAAGCGAATTATCCTCGTCGCGGGCGATTCCGATCCGTATTGCCCGTCATCGGAGATCGCGCGCCTGGCGCAAAGCATCGGCGCCCGCGCGAAACTCACGATCATCGAAGGCGCGGATCACTTCTTTGGTGGAAGTGAAGAAGACGTTACATCGGCGCTGGTCGAGATGATCGGCAGATAATTATGGCGCTGATGAGGTCTGACCAGGGCGCGTCGCCTGCCAGATTGCGTAGAAGGGATCGGACGGATTTGCCCTGGCGATCTCGATTATCCGCTCGATGGTCGCGCGCGTATTCCCGCCGCTTTGTCTCTCCAACGCCGCGAAGTTGTCGAGGTCGTGGAAATAGATCAGATAGTTCACCAGCACCGCGTTGTTGAGCGGTTCGCGATCGAGATCGAATCGTTCCAGACCTGACAGCGACGGCTTGAGTTGCGCATAGTCGCGCTTGATTTGGACGAACAGCTCTTCGCGATCCTTCACCATCTGATCGCGATCGACTCCGCTCCCATAGAGTTTCAGCAGTTTTGCTTCGGCGCCGAGCAGGAAGCGCGCGAATGTGAGGTCGCTTTCATAAACCGCGCGAGCGGCCCTGGCCGATTCGGAATTCGCCCCCTCGCGCGAGGCGAAGAAATCGATCGCCGCTCGGCTTCCCACCCACGTCGCCGCCGATTCATCGAACATCGCGTCGCTGGCGAGGAAGAATGTGCGATGGAACAGCTCGTGAAAAATTACACCGGCGAGAACGACGGGATCGAGCTTGAGAAGATTCGACAGCAGCGGATCGTCAAAGAATCCCAGGCTTGAGAACGCGGCCGCCGGACGGACGAGGGTGTCGTATCCAGCGTCCTCCATGTGAGCCGCTTCGGCGCGAGCGTCAGCCTCATTAAAATAGCCGCGATACGGTACCGATCCCACGATCGGATACCACCACTCGTAAGGCGTGAGCGAATCGCGCGGCGCAGCCATAACGACATAAACCACGGCGCGCTGATCGATTTCGGTGATCGTCGAGTACGCGCCGCCGACTTTCATCCCGAGTCGGTCGGCAGCAAATTCGCGCACGGCGAGAACGGTTTCAAGGCGGCTGCGAATTTGCGGCGTCAAATCCGAGTTCGACAGCTCCGCAGATATTGGCCGCCGGTTCCACAGCAGCCGCCCTTCTTCATACGCGGCTCGCGCGTAATAGGAGAGATTGCATCCGGATGCGGTCAAGATCGTCGCCGCTGACAGAACTGCAACCGCGAAGCGGGCAAAACTTCGCGTCACGATCTAATCCGCGGCTTGCTGCGGAGCCGGCGACGCCGACGCATATTGCAGTTCAACGAGTCTGTAATAGAGACCGCGGGCGGCGAGCAGTTCCTGATGGGTTCCGCTTTCGCGCAGCATGCCGTTGCTCAGAACGAGGATTCGGTCGGAGCGCTCGATCGTCGACAATCGATGGGCGATCACGAGCGCGGTGCGATCGGCGAGCAATTCTTCAAGCGCGATCTGGATCAGGCGCTCGGTTTCGCTGTCGACGCTCGAGGTCGCCTCGTCCATCACCAGGATGCGCGGGTTATAGGCGAGAGCGCGCGCGAACGAAAGGAGCTGACGCTGACCGGCGGAGAGATTCGAGCCGCGCTCGCTGATTACCTGTTCAAGTCCTGCGGGCAGGCGCTTCACGAACGGCAATGCCTGCGCGCGCGCAAGCGCCTCGCTCACGTCGCGTTCGGAGAGCTCGGTGCGACCGAGCCGGACGTTTTCGACGATGTCGCCCGCGAACAGAAACACGTCCTGCTGCACGAGCCCGATCGCGCGTCGCAGTTTGGCGAGATCCCAGTTGCGCACGTCGACGCCGTCGACCAGGATTCGCCCGCTCGTCACGTCATAGAA
>DASPQU010000266.1:0-2914 GCA_035624805.1 Binataceae bacterium (SeqCode)
CGAGAGGTTCGCGCGCGTATCGATATCGCCGACGTTCTGAGTGGCAATCGTCGTCGGCTCGATTGGGGACGCCGGGCCCAGCAGGCTGTTAACGGCGTTAACCAGCGGCTGCTGGCGAAGCGAAACCCGTCCGCTCGTGCGATCGTAGCTGGCGGCAACCGAGTACCAGAGTCCGGAGGCGAGAGCGGCGTCGCTGTTGACGCGAACGCGTTTGCCGCGACCGTCGCCGAGCCAGAGCGCGAGGCGTCCGCCCTCATCGACGACGAGCGCATATCCTGCGCCCTGGGATTCGTTCCATCGCGCGACGATCGCCTGCGCACCTCGACCGGGGAGCGTCGGCATCACGAATGCGTGAATCGCAAGCGACGAAGCGATATTCAACTTGTCGTTCGGATCGGAAATCTCGACGTGCGATCCGGGATGGGTTGTCTGGAGGCGCCCGTTGTACTCGCCGTTGACTTCTGCGCCGACTTCGACCGTTTTGAGGCCGGGGCCTTCGGGACTGGTATCTCCGCAGACCATGCGCACGATATCGGCGCGATAGCGATCGACGCCGTCGGCGCTGACCATGAAGAGAATGCGCTGGCCGGGAGCGACGCTTATTCGATCGGTGTATCCGTGAATTGCAGGCACGATTTCCTCTCCGCGAAATGAAAACAGATTGATCGCTTTACGCCATCAGATGCCTGAGGCGTTCCAGGAATACGGCGTGGACCGCCTCGCGCTCGGACGAAAAACGGCGTTCATCCAGAAACTGCGGCGGCTTGCCGCGCTCGCCCGACATCGCGATTACCCGCCATTCGGCGTGCGGCCTGGTGCATAAAACTGCGTATTTGCCGCGCGCGTCACCGCGACGGAAATAGTTGAGCAGCCGCTCCAGGGCGTCGCTGTGCTGGCCCCAGGGGTTACGGGCGTGTTCGGCGATCAATTCTTCCGTGACCAGAGGGCGCAGACTTGCTTTCATCCGCGCGTCCCATCGCGCATACACTTCAATTGCTTTGTCAACAATCACAGGCGTCTCGGCCATAACGCGCCTCCGCGTTCGATCTCGTAACAGGTTTTGGCAGCAATAGGGAAACGGCGAGGGATGAGCGCCCACAGAACCTCTGCACAGGTGCGCTTCGGACCCCCTTCCTAGCCTTCCCCCGCAGAACATTGCGAGGGAAGGAATCAGACATTTGCCCCCCGATTTGTCGTTGCGGGCAAGCGTCTTATTCCTGCCCCCGCGTTTTAGTTGCGGGGGAAGGCTAGGAAGGGGGTCCGCAATGATTTTGACTTGTGCAGAGCTTCCCTAACGCTGCCAGAGGATGTGCTGATCTTCGAGGGGGACGCGCGCCTCGGGATGATACGGGATGACGCGCGGAGTGTAGTTCTCGGCGGGACGATCGGCCGGCGCCGCCGCGCTGTAAAACCATCCGTTGGTCGCGCCCGGGATCGCCTCGCCGCAATCCATGATGATCTGCGAGCCGCCGCCGTCACCCCGCCGGGTGTAGAGCTCGACCCTGACAACTTCGGGCGTGAGTTCGCCCAGATAGAGTTCGGTGCGAAATCGATAGGTCAGCTCTGCGAGTTCGAGATGAAGATCGCCGAAATGAAGCTTGTCCCATCCGTTCGCGATCTCGACGCGCCAGGCGTTGAGAAGTCGCGCCCCCGAACCGTTATCTGCTTTGAGGCGCTCAAAAGCGGCGGCGGCGGGGATGTAAGCCCGTTCGAGATATTCGCGCATCATTCGATTCGCGCTGAAGCGCGGCGTCAGTGCGGACATGCTGCGGCGAACGCGCGAGATCCACGGTCGCGGGACTCCTTCCATGTCGCGATCGTAAAACTCGGGGATTACGCAATGCTCCAGGATTTCGTACAACCTGTTCGCGTCACGTTTGTCGTGTTCCGGCGAATGCTCTTCGTCCCCGTCGCCCAGGGCCCATCCCACTTCCGGCGAGTACCCCTCCGCCCACCATCCGTCGAGCGTCGAGAGATTCAGCCCGCCGTTGACGAGAACTTTCATGCCGCTGGTGCCGCACGCTTCCCACGGGCGAAGAGGAGTGTTGATCCATACGTCGACGCCAAGGGTCAGATTCTGCGCGGCAACGATGTCGTAGTCCTCGAGGAATACGACGTGATCGCGTGCGTCGTAATCGCGGATGAAATTCAGAAACTCCCGCACCATCTCCTTGCCTTCGGCGTCGGACGGATGGGCCTTGCCGGCGACGATGAGTTGAACACGATGCGGCGAATCGCAGAGGATTTTTCGCAAACGTGAAGGGTCGGTCAGCAGCAAAGTTGGTCGTTTATATCGTGTGAAGCGGCGCGCGAATCCGAGGGTGAGCGCATTGGGGTCAAGCATCCACCTTGCCCGCTCTATCGTGTCCGGATTCTCGCCGCGCTGTCCAAGATCGCGCGCCAGGTGCGCGCGAACGTAATCGACGAGCGTCTTGCGCCCTGCCGCACGCATCGACCAGATTTCGGAGTCGCTTGCGGCTGCGATGCTCTCCGATAACCCTTCGAGCGCGCCCATCCATCGACCTTTGCCGCAGGTGCGCGTCCATAGGGCGTCCGCCTGCTCCGAATCCCACGACGGGGTATGGACGCCGTTGGTGACGTGCGAGATGGGAATCTCGTCCTCGGGCCATCGCGGGAAAAGCGGACGCGCAAGGCGACGGCAGACCTCCCCGTGCAGGCGGCTCACGCCATTAACCGAACCGCTCATTCTGCCTGCCAGGAAACTCAGGTTGAACGGTTCCGACGAGCCCAAAGGGTTCGCGCGCCCAAGGGCAAGAAAATCTCCGATCGTCAAACCCAGCGAGTCTGCGTATTCGCGGAAATATTTGATCATCAACGCCGGCTCGAAAACGTCGAACGCCGATGCGACAGGGGTGTGCGTCGTAAATACTGTCCCCGCCCGCGTTGCCCATCG
>DASPQU010000267.1:0-2727 GCA_035624805.1 Binataceae bacterium (SeqCode)
GTCAGCGTCATCGGCGATTTCAACGGATGGGACGGGCGACTGCACACGATGCGCATGCTCGGAAGCTCGGGCGTCTGGGAGATTTTCATTCCCGCAATCAGCGCGGGCACGAAGTACAAATACGAGATTCGCACGCGCGACGGAGACCTGCTGCTCAAGTCGGATCCGTTCGCGACCATGATGGAGCAGCCGCCGGCGACCGCCTCGGTCGTGTTCGAATCGGCGTATCGATTCGGCGACGCCGACTGGATGGAGCGCCGCAAGAGTCACGACATTCTGCGCAGCCCGGTTTCGATCTACGAAGTTCATCTCGGCTCATGGCGTCGCGTGCCGGAGGAGGATCGCCCGCTTAACTATCGCGAGCTGGCCGCGCAGCTCGGCGATTACGTAGTCGATATGGGATTCACCCATATCGAGCTGCTGCCGGTGATGGAGCATCCGTTTGCCGGTTCATGGGGATACCAGGTGAGCGGGTATTTCGCCCCGACCTCGCGTTTCGGCACGCCCGACGATTTCCGCCACTTCATCGATGAGATGCATCGCCGCGGCATCGGCGTGCTTCTCGATTGGGTGCCGGCGCATTTTCCGCGCGACGAGTTCAGCCTCGGCCGCTTCGACGGCACGGCGCTGTTCGAGCATCTCGATCCGCGACTCGGACATCATCCCGACTGGGACACTTACATCTTCAACTACGGGCGCAGCGAAGTGCGAAGCTTCCTAATCTCGAGCGCGCTGTGGTGGCTGCACGAGTTTCACGCCGACGGCCTGCGTGTCGATGCGGTCGCGTCGATGATCTATCTCGACTACGGCAGGCGCAACGGCGAGTGGGTGCGCAATCGCTACGGCGGCAACGAGAATATCGATGCAATCGAGTTTGTCAGGATGCTCAACGAGCGCGCCTATGCGCTCAACCCGGGCGTCGTGATGGCGGCGGAGGAATCGACTGCGTGGCCGGCGGTCAGCCGTCCAACCTATTCGGGCGGGCTGGGATTCGGATTCAAGTGGGACATGGGATGGATGCACGACACGCTCGAATATTTCTCGCTCGACCCCATCTATCGCCGCTTCCATCATCGCGATCTCACCTTCGGATTGCTCTACGCGTGGAGCGAGAATTTCGTGCTGCCGCTGTCGCATGACGAGGTCGTGCACGGCAAGGCCTCGATGCTCTCGAAGATGCCGGGCGGATTCAAAGAGCAGTTCGCGAATCTGCGCGCGCTCTATGCCTATATGTGGGCGCGCTCGGGTAAGAAGCTCCTTTTCATGGGCGGCGAGATCGGACAGCGGCGCGAGTGGAATCACGACGAGAGCATCGATTGGCACCTGCTCCAGTACCCCGAGCATCGCGCGCTTCAATCGCTCGTGCGCGATTTGAACCGGCTCTATCGCAACGAACCAGCGCTATGGGAGGCCGACGTCGAGCCCGACGGTTTTCGATGGATTGCGCCGGACAACGCCGACGACAACGTGATCGTGTTTATGCGAATCGCGCCGTCGAGCGGCGAGCGCATCATATGCGTATGCAATTTCTCGCCGGTGTCGCGCGCGCCGTATCGGGTCGCCGTGCCGTCGCAAGGATTCTATCGCGAGATACTTAATACTGATTCGGCCTTTTACGGGGGCGGCAATCTGGGCAACGGCGGCGGCGTCGTGGCGCAGCCGATCGAATGGCTGGGTTTCCACCATTCGATAGCAATCACGCTGCCTCCGCTGTCGGTGCTGTATTTCAAGTGCCCGTAGGAAGGATCTCGCGCGCGCCGTTCAGAATCGACGACGAATGCTGTCAAGCTGTTCGGTTTGCGGATAGCGACATTCCTCAACTGCGGCTAAATTGACTCCCCGCAATGCTCTCGAAACAGGAAGAAGATCTGCGCGAGCGTGAGGAAACCGAGCGCAAGCAACTGCGGCGCGAGCGGTTGCGCGTCGCGAGATACATCCAGGAGATTCGCTTCGCCGATTTCATGGCGATCCTGATGGTCGCTGCGACTGCGTTCAGCGGATACGCGGCGTGGAAGAACGCGCAGGTAACTTCACAGATCTTTCTAATCGCCGATCGTCCTTATCTCGGCGTGGAATCGGTGAAGTTCGAAAATTCGAGCGCCAACCCCGCCATCGTCGTCGATTATCGGAACTTCGGCACGGTTTCGGCTGCTGGCTCTCTGGTGCGCGTCGTCACCCTCGTCGGCGGCAAGCCGGTCAAACCCATAGACGGAGAACTGTCGTCAGTCGAGCAGGGGATCGTTTCCCCCGGAGTGCCGCATTTTTTTTATTCGTTCATCGGGCGCGACGACTACGCCCGTGTGATGACAGGGACCGATCGCGCAATGGTCGAGATCAAAATGGACTACAAGGGCCCCGAGTCCAGGCATCGATACTGCTACAGCCAGCGATTCGTCTATGAGGTCCATTCCGCGACATTCCGCCATATCGGCGGGACCGACAAATGCGACGACACGGCCATCTTTTGACGCGAGCAGCTGATTGCGGCGGATTTCGTAATTTGCCAGCCTGAGATACAGGCGCCCCTATATGCAGTGCCCGACTTGTCACAGACCCGTCGATATGACCCCCGCCAACAAGGCGCGTCCGTTCTGCTCGGAGCGATGCCGGATGATCGATCTCGGGACTTGGGCCGACGAGGAGTATCGCGTCGAAGGAAAGCCCGTCGAGGATCAGGAGCATCCGGCAGATCTCCCCGCCAAGAGGACGCTTCATTAATGCCCCTGG
>DASPQU010000268.1:0-4130 GCA_035624805.1 Binataceae bacterium (SeqCode)
GAACAATCGCGATTACCGCCTCGGGCTGGTGACGTTCGAGGATTACGTTATTTCGCAATATCCAGATTGCAACTGCGAGTATCGTACTGCGATGACCTCCGACGTGCAGAAGTTCATCGGATGGGTAAGCGGGCTCCATGCCGGCGGCGGCGGCGATATCCCGGAAGATCAGCTCGACGCGCTCGCCTATGCGTCGCGGTTTCCGTTTCGCCCCAATGCCGAGGGAATTATCATTATCGTGACCGACGCGCCGCCCCATCACGCGGGCGACGGTTCCCGATATACGCAGCACGATCAGGCGTACTACGATCATCATTCGCGCGACACCGATGTAACGGATCTGACCGGTCCGGCGACCGCCGAAATGCTCAGGAAGAACGGACTCAAGCTCTATGCCGTAGTTCCGCCTCCGTTCATCGCGCCCGAGTACCAGCAGATCGTCGATGCCACGCACGGCAAATCGTACAACATCATCACCGAGCAAGGCCGGTTCGCATCGCTGGTCAGGGAGATCGGACATTCGATTGCGACCGAATACTCGCTGACCTATCGGACCCCGCGTCCGATTGAAGACGGAACGAACCGGTCGGTCGAGCTGAAGATCGACTACAACGGCATGGCCGGCTCCGCCGATACCTCATATCAGGTGCGCGGCGTCGGCGGCGCAGCCATCAACGTGCCGGAGGAAGGAGCGGGCGCATCGGGAGAGAACGCCTCGGGCGTCGCGATGCGTCAGCTTTCGTTCGGATGGTGGAACGCGGCGGTGCCCCTGATCGCGATTCTGGGACTGTTCGGGCTTTCGCGGATGCGGTTTGGAGTCTCGACCGACGAGCTCAAAGCGATCGTCGACGCGCAGGCGCGCGCTCCTATGCCGTCGATCCCGCGACCGATGGCTGCGGCGGCGCCACGACCGCAGGCGCCACCCCCGCCGCGGACTGCTGTGACCGGAGCGTCCAGCGGCGCAACCGGGGCAGGCGCGCGTCTGTCAACGATAAATCCGATGCCTCCTGTGTCGTCTGAGTATGTGCTGTTGAAGGACGAACTCTCGATCGGGCGGGGCGAAGACAACGATATCGTGATTCCGCATCCCAGCATCTCCCGCGCGCACGCCCGGCTGCTCAGACGCAACGGCGTCTTCGAACTCACGGACCTGAACTCGACGAACGGGACATTCGTCGACGACCGTCAGATCAAAGGTTCCGTCACGGTGCCAAGCGGCAGTCGGGTTCGCCTGGGCGACGTGCAGTTCGTCCTACGATCCTGATCAGCGGCGCAGGAGCGTCCGAGGCCACCCCCTGCGCCCGCCATCGTCCGGATCAGTGTCCTGCGTTCTGCAGCGCTGAAGGTACGAAAAACCCCTTGTCTACGACGCCCATATCGATGTACCAGCATTCTCGTTCCGGAGAATTGCGTCCGGGCATGTAAACGACCGACGTGCTTCCCTGCTGGACATCCGCGTCGACCAACCCGACCTGAAACATCCTCTTGTACGGGTAGATCGCGATCTGGGCGTCAGGCACGGGGCGGTCCCGATAGGTGTTGAACGTCGCGATCGTCTTCCACAGCTTTCCATCGCGGTCGTATTGATCGCTGGCCGTGATGAACCATCCTTCCGAATCGATATAGAAAATGCGACGCGGGATTGTGAGAGCGACCTTACTCGGCTTCTGCGTCGCCTCGATCACGTAAAGATGGCGCATCTCCCAGTCCTCGGGACAGATGGTTTTCCCGCCGTCAGCCGGACACGGTTTGCTCGGCGAGTTTTTGGCGTGCACGCACGCAAGCATCGCCTTTTCCCCGAGAAACTTGTAATCGAAGTCTTCGATTTTGGCGGCGAATCCGAAGTATGAATCCGGATCCAGCGTGTTGACGTAGGCAGGCGTTCCAGACGAACTCAGGCCGCCCCCCATCCCGCCGCCACCGCCTCCACCGGCAAAACCCGGCAGTGCGCCGATTGCGTCGGCAAGAGTCTCAGGCGACTGCCGTCGGAGCCTGCGCGTCGAGGGATTAAACACCCACGTGTTGTCTTCAGTGCCTGGATCAATATGACGGTCACGGAGCAACCCATAACCGCGCAACGAAGCAGGCTCAAGGAACGGATAGTAGGCGAAGCGATATCGAATACCGCTGGCTTGCGCGTCCGGATCAGTGGGAACCGGCGGCACCTCGATGCGTCCGATGTTGTTGTAAAAGGCGAAGTGTCCAACCGTGAAGTAGCTCAGCGGCTCTCCTTTGGAGTCGGCAGCGTAGCTTGCGACCTCGCCATAGCGCAGATCGGCGTCGTCGGTGTAAAGCGGGCGAAAGCTAAAGTTCCACATTACTTTTTGCGCAACATGCGCATCGTTCGAATCGACTAACGGAAATGGCTGACCCGCGACGTAATTCTTGATCGAGCCGTCGGGGGAGAGTTGAACCTGTGAATGATACTTCTCGGTTGCATCCGTGTATGGTGGAGGCCATTCGAGCTTGCTCGATGGGACGATATTCATCGTCATACCGTGTTGAACCAGGGTGTAGTTGCCGGGGGATACGAGATCTTTCACCTGTTCCGCGTTGTCTTTGGTGATCACATCGCCGGGCTTTACGGTAGCCGCGAAGCTTAAGGCCGCGCCTGCCCAAATCAAAATTCCGACCGCAAGCCCGATTCGCCATGTGTGCAATGCCATCGTGGATTCTCCCCTCGCCAACCGGATTCAACATCCGAGCTGGTCCGTGCGCCCGATCTTACAGTCGTTAGACGATGCGGGAAACACTCAGGTTGCGTTGGAAATTGTGCGCCACGTAAGATCATGCAGTCGACGCCTGTTCACGGGAGCCCGATTATGAAAACCTCGCGCCTGTATCCTGTCGCAGTAGTGCTTTCGGTGCTCCTGCCGATTCTTGCTATTTCCTTCAGTTCGGCTCTCGCGCAACTGACCGCGATGGGTCCGCCGCTGCCGACCACGCTGATCATTTCGAAGCCGGCTCCTGGACAGGGGTTTGGCGACAAGCCGCTTATTACAGTTGGCGTCAAGGACAAGACCTACAAGTTTGTCCTTAATGACGCGTACGTCGATGATCCCGCGCAGATTATCCACTGGCCGGACATATGGCAGTACGTGCGCCAATATCGTCCCAATTTTCAGGCGCAGGGAATCGATTTCGACCAGTTCGAGAAAATCAAACCCGGCGAGATCGTGACGATCAAAGGGATGTTCGCCGCGATGGGGCGCACCTTCGAGGTCGTGAGTGTAACTCCCGGCGGCGGGATCTTCGCGCCCAAAGGCCACGAGTGATCAACTCGGCGAGAATCTCGGCCTAATTCGTATTCCCAGCCGTCCAGGTGCGGCGAATTTTCACGACCGCGTTAACCGACGGTTCAAAGCGACAGGACCGTGCGGTATTGCTCTCGCGGTCATGCTGGGCGAGACTGCGGGAGCCTGACGCCGACTCCAAACGTGGGGACGGGCTATAATCGATGCGATGTGTCAAATGCGGCGCTGAGAATCGCGCGGGTGCGAAGTTTTGCAGCGAGTGTGCTGCACCCATCGAGCCTGCCTGCCCCAAGTGCGGCTCCAAAAATAAACCGGGCGCAAAATTCTGCGACGAATGCGGCAACGCGCTCGGAGCGCCAGCGCCGGGCGCTGCCCCGAGAAGACCTGAAGCCCAGAATTTCCGCTTAGGTGAAACAAGCGCGTCCGAGAGCATCGAGGGCGAACGCAAGACGGTGACGGCGCTGTTCGCCGACATCAAAGGATCGACGGAACTGGAACAAGACCTCGATCCGGAGGAGGCGCGGGCGATCGTCGATCCCCCCCTCAAGCTGATGATCGAGGCAGTCCAGCGCTACGACGGCTACGTGGTGCAATCAACCGGCGATGGCATCTTCGCGATCTTCGGCGCACCGGTGGCGCACGAGGACCATCCGCAGAGAGCGCTCTACGCTGCGCTTCGGATGCACGACGACGTTCGTCGTTATGCCGATAAGCTGCGCACCCAAGGGCGGGCTCCTCTTCAAATTCGAATTGGGGCCAACACCGGCGAGGTCGTCGTCCGTTCGATCGCAACCGGCAGCGGGAAGACCGAGTACACGCCGATTGGACATACGGCGAACCTCGCGTCGCGGATGCAATCGTTGGCCAATCCCGGTT
>DASPQU010000269.1:0-16906 GCA_035624805.1 Binataceae bacterium (SeqCode)
AAGCTGAAACCCGCCAAGGAGCCGGGCGATCTGACGGCGCTCGGCCTGATGGCGACGGTATCGGCGGAGGCGATAGCAGACGCGGGGCTTGAGAAAAAAGATATCGACGGATTCCTCGTTGGGATGCCGTACGCTGACCCCGGGATGATTTATCCGACCTCGGCGGCGGAGGTTCTGGGAATCAGTCCGCGGATGCTCAACGTCGTCGATATCGGCGGCGCGAGTCCCGCCGGGATGATCTGGCGTGCGGCAGCCGCCATCGACGCGGGTATGTGCAATGCGGTGCTCTGCGTCGTCGCGGATCTGAATCGCGCGGGCGATCAGAGGCCGCCGACCGTCTCGACGCAGCGCGAATTCGAAGCGCCGTACGGCAATATCGGCGCGAATTGCGGATACGCGCTTATCGCGCGCCGTCACATGTACGAGTACGGAACCACGGCGCAGCAGATGGCGAAGGTCGCCGTCGACCAACGCGCGAACGCGCTCAAGAACCCGCTTGCGACGTTCAACGATCGGCCGCTCACGATAGCCGACGTTCTCAACTCGCGAATGATCGTCGATCCGCTCCATCTATTCGAAATCGTAAGTCCGGTGAGCGGCGGCGCCGCCGTGATCGTCGCGTCGCCCGAGATCGCCAAACGCGCGAAGCATCCGCCGGTCTGGATCCTCGGAGCAGGCGAATACGCGAATCACTCGACGATCACATACGCGCCTTCGCTGACGACGTCGCCGGTCAAGGTCGCCGCCGAGGCCGCATTCAAGATGGCTGGGCTGAAGCCCGACGATATGGATCTCGTCTGTCCCTACGACTGCTACACGATCACTGTGATCGTCACGCTCGAGGACGCCGGCTTCTGCAGGAAAGGGCAGGGCGGCCCGTTCGTCGCCGAGCACGATCTGACGTGGAAGGGCGATCTTCCCTGCAATACGCACGGAGGACAGCTTTCCTTCGGGCAACCCGGCCTCGCGGGCGGGATGAGCCACGTTACCGAGGGAATCCGCCAGTTGATGGGACGCGGCGGCGAGCGTCAGGTGAAAAACGCCGCGCTCGCATACGTCAACGGCAACGGCGGAATTATGAGCGAACAGGCAAGCCTGATTCTGGAGCGCCGGTCATGAGCGAATATCTGAAACCACTCCCGAAACCTTCGCCGACCAGCCGTCCCTTTTGGGAGGCTGCGCGCAATCACGAATTGAAGCTTCAGCAATGCGCGAATTGCAGCCGGTTCATTTATTTCCCGCGCGATCGATGCCCCAACTGCTTTTCGGACAAACTCTCGTGGCGCCCGGTGAGCGGACGCGCCACGCTCTACAGCTATACGATCGTGCATCGCGCGTCGGCGCGAGCCTTCGCCGATCCCTACGTGCTCGCGGTCGTAGAGCTGGAGGAGGGGCCGCGGATGACCTCGAACGTCGAGGCGCCGCACGATCAGCTCAAGGTCGGGATGCCGCTGCGGGTGTTCTTCGACGACGTTGCTCCCGGCCACACGCTGGTGAAATTCAAACCGGCGTAAAGGTCGTTTTGGCGCTCGACGTTGTCTTGTTGGCTGTCAATCTTCAGTTGTCGGCCCCTCTCCCGGATCAGGGAGAGGGCAAGCGGCGGGCAGGTTGCGATCGGTGGTCGCAACCTGCATGCCGCGCGGGTGAGGGTGCTCTCTTACGCCAGCAAAACCGCCACGATGCCGGTCAGGAAGATTCCGTCGAAGGTGCCGGCGCCGCCGATCGATGCGACCGGCGCGCCGAGACCGCTGATTTTGTTCAGATTGAAGATGTCGGCGCCCAGAAGCGTTCCGATAACGCCGCTGGTGTAGGCGACCGCATCCGGATGATTCGCACCGAGCAACCATCCGCATAGCGCGGCGACGATCGGCGGCACGATCATTGGGGTTGCGATTCCAAGTCCCGGGACCGGGCGTGCAAAGCGATTCACGATAAACGCAACGATTCCGATTCCGATCATCGCGTTGGGAATAATCGCCGGAAGATGGCCCAGCACGTATATCGAAATCAGAACCGGCACGATCGCGCCGCCGACGTTGATGGCGATGACGGTTTCGCTGCTCGCATAGCGAATCGGAATCGGATAGCGCACGCCGAACGTGCTGACGATTTGAGCGGGCGGCGGTATCCGCGACGACACGCGCGCAATGGGAATGTTGATATAGCTGCCGATTAGGCTCGCTAGCAGCGCCATGAACGCCAGATGGGGCGACAGTCCGAGCGTCTCGAAAACGCCGCGAATCACTCCGATCCAGACGAAGAAGAACCAGACGAAAAGGACGATGAAGAAAATGATCGCGTAGAAGAAGAGGATAGGCGCGAAGAACACGCCACGATTGTACCAATCGCCTGCGCCTGGATACCACCGCAGCCTACCAGCCGGCGGCCCGCGCGGTCCCTGTGAAGTGCAGGCGCCTGCAAGAAAGGGCGAATCATTCAGCAGAGGCGGGTCGTTCTCTCTTGCACATTCGCAATGCGATTGTCATAACTCGTCGGGCCATCAAATTAGCTTTACCGAGTCGCCTTACAGATGGGGGGTCAACCGAGGTTCAGCTTTCTCTACGTCGGGGCGCTGCCTCCGCATCGTGGCGGTAGCGCGATCGTCGGAGAAAATCTGCTGACCGGCCTCGCGCGCGCGGGGCACAAGGTTTGCGCGCTCGCTCCTGTATCCGACTCTGACGCGGACACCCCGGACGATTTCGCACGCGCACATCCGGAAATTAGCCTCACACGATATCGAGTTCCCTTCTATTCGACCGCCCGATCAGAGTCCTCTACGAATTCCGAATACATCGCGTGCGAGCGGGCGGGCATCGAGAGCCTTCTCCCTTCGATGATTTCGCAATCAGTACCCGATCTTCTGATCATCGGACGCGAACGAATCGCGCAACAGATCCCCGCTGACATTTGCCGGCTATTGCCGAGCGTTGCAATTTTGCACGGCGGGAACACGTTCGAACGTTTGCGCCGCGGGATGTGCGAAGAGGTGGAATTGGCCGCGGCGTTGAAGAAAGTCGATTTGCTGGTAGGCGTCGCGGAGCATGTGACTGCGAGTCTCAGAGCAGTCGGCTTTGGCGACGTCACGACGATTCCAAACGGCGTCGATACGCGCCGATTCGCTCCGCGCGCCAAGGATCCCGAACTGATGCGATCGATGCGTATCAACGGCTCCGATATCGTTGCTGTTCACGTCTCGAAACTTGCCGGTGTTAAGCGGCCGCGCGATCTTATTGAATCGGCCAGAGTCGCGATCCACGAGAATCCTCGGCTCATCTATCTCGTGATCGGCGATGGACCTTGTCGTGCCGATATGGAGCAGCGATGTGCTGCGTTGGGTCTTACCGATCGATTCCGCTACACGGGATGGATTTCGCACCAGGAAATCCCGCGTTACTTGAATCTCGCCGACATCGTCGTGATGCCGTCCGAGTCGGAGGGGCAATGTCTCGTATGTCTGGAAGCGATGGCGTGTGCAAAAGCAGTCATCACCACCGACATCGCCGGTTCGCGCGAAATTATTGCCGATCGCGAAACCGGCGTCCTGGTTGACGTCGGCGATGTGCGCGAACTGGCGCGGGCAACCGCGTGGCTCGCGGCTCATCCTCAGGTGCGAGACGAGATCGGAAAACGCGCAAGGATCGCGGCGGATGAGCACGCCGATGACCGCGTGAATGCCGAATACGAACGGCAACTCATCGCGGTCATCGAGCGTCATCGCGCAGCTTCGCGCGTTGGTTGAGAGAGTTCGCTACGCAGGCTTCTTCATCTGGAATGACGGCCCCGACCATTCTTCTTCGGGCGGCGCGACCATCGCCTGACTTGTCGGACTGAAGTCCATCGCGCCCATACCTGCCGTCGCGGCGCCGTCCACTACCATTGCCTGTCCGCTGACGAATTCGGAATCGTCGCTTGCGAGGAACAGCGCCATCGCCGCGATATCTTCCGGGCGTCCCGTGCGTTTCCACGGCTGAAACCCCGCGAAAACCTGCGATGCCGTCTGCTCGCCGCCCGGGATGCGATTGTACGTGAGCGGTGTCGCAATCAGTCCGGGACAGATGCAATTGACGCGAATCTTGTCCGCGGCGAGCTCGATCGAAGCCGAGCGGCTAAGACTGATGACCCCGGCTTTCGCCGCGCAATACGCATGCAGACCGGCCGCTCCGCGCAATCCCGCGATCGAGGCGGTCGAGATAATCGATCCGCCTCCGGCTTTGCGCATCGCGGGAATCGAGTACTTGATGCCCAAAACGACCGCGCGCAGCAGAATCGCAAAGCTGCGATCCCAATTCTCGGCTTTCATGGTTTCGATCGGTCCGACCGCGCCTGCGAGTCCCGCGTTGTTGAACGTGATGTCGAGGCGGCCAAATTCCTTCACGGCGCGATCGATCGCGCTCTTGATGTCCTCTTCACGCGACACGTCGGCGAGCTGAAAAACCGCGTTGCCGCCGTTTTCCTTGCACTCGCGCACGGCAGATTCGCCGCCCTCGCGATTCAGATCGGCGATCACCACCGACGCGCCTTCACCAGCGAATCTGACCGCTGTCGCGCGTCCGATTCCGCTCGCGGCTCCGGTTATGACCGCAACTTTCCTGTCGAGCCTTCCCATTCTTGTCTCTCCTGTTTCAGTTGGACGTGAAAACTTCGTCAAACAACGCGCGCATCGATTTCCACGAGCGCTCGTCGGCTGAACGATTATATGCGATAGCCGGATTTCCCAGCCGGTCAGCTTCGGGATTGGTGAAGCTGTGAACCGTGCCCCCGTAATGGATCACCTGCCAGTCAGCTTTCGCTTGCGTCATCTCCTCTTCGAATGCCTTTACCGCGTCGAAGGGGATGAGGGGATCATCCGCGCCGAGGCATACGAGGATCTTCGTCTTGATTTGGCTGGTCGCGGGTTTCTGGGTCTGGAGTCCGGAGTGAAAACCGACGACAGCCTTGAGCGGAGCGCCGTCGCGCGCAAGTTCGAGCGCGAACGATCCGCCCATACAGAATCCGATCGCTCCGAGTCGATTCGGATCGACCTGCGGAAGCGCGGCCAGACGATCGAGCGCGGCGCGTCCGCGCGCCCGGAAACCTCCGGGTGTGGACATCAACTGTGTCGCGCGAGCGATTGCCTGCTGAAGATCGTCGAGAAGAAGACCGTTGCCATAGGGATCGCCCGCGAGCGCCACGTAGCCGAGCGAAGCAAGCCGCTCCGCGCGCGCCTTGGCGTGAGGACCGAGGCCCAGGGCCTCGGGCATCACCAGAATCCCCGGTCGCTTGCCCGATATCGTTTCGTTCCAAACCAGATATCCGCGGCAGACAGTGTCGCCGTCGCGATATTCGATATTTTCGCTCTTCATATTCTTTCGCCTATGCAGCAGGCGCTCCGATAGCGCAAGCGGGCCTGCGCTCTTGTGTTTTTTGCGTGATCCTCGTTCAGCGTCGCTGAAATTGTTTGCTCCCGTATAGGATGGATCGCGCCTCGTCGTCGAGGGGTTCGGGTGGCAGGTCCGCCATCACCGCCATCCCGCGCTTAACCGCGGGACGCTCCGAGATCGCATCGAGCCATCGCTTGAAGTTGGGGCGGCTTTCCACCTCTTCCGGCTCGCGCCTCGCGTGGACGACCCACGGATAGGTCGCAATATCGGCGATCGAATAGTCGCCGCCGAGATATTCCGCCTCGCCCAGTCGCTTGTCGATCACGTTGAGCAAGCGGCGCGATTCGTTGGTGTAGCGCTCGATCGCGTAGGGAATTTTCTCAGGAGCGGCGCGCAGGAAATGTCCGCGCTGGCCGAACATCGGACCCACGCCCGCCATCTGGAACATCAGCCATTGGATCACCTGGTATCGCGCTCGGAGCTCCTTCGGCAGAAGCTTGCCGGTCTTTTCGCCCAGGTAAATCAGGATCGCGCCCGATTCGAAAATCGAAATCGGTTGCCCTCCCGGGCCGTCCGTATCGACAATCGCGGGCATACGGTTGTTGGGGCTGATTTTCAGGAATTCCGGCGCGAACTGTTCGCCCTTTCGGATGTTCACCGGAACGATTCGATACGGGACTCCGGTTTCTTCGAGATAGATTGTAATTTTGTGACCGTTGGGAGTCGGCCAGTAATAGAGGTCGATCATCTTCAGATCATCTCCTTGGCGGCGTTTTTCACACCATAGCGCCGTCCCTTATCGGATGAACACCCGCAACCGATCCTTTGTGTGCATCGGACTTTGCCGGTTTGTTGCGAATCGGTTTATATTCGCACCTTGCGCCCGCACCAATGTGGAGCTCACACATTAAATAGGAGAGGCGTCCCTGCCTGTCCAATCTCCAACCGCGTGGCACGACAGGACCAATATGAGACTGAAAGACAGAGTTGCGATCGTTTCCGGCTCGGCGTCGGGAATCGGAGAGGCCACGGCGAAACGGCTTGCGTCCGAGGGCGCGAAACTCGTTATCGTCGATTTCAACAAGGAAGGGGCGAATCGCGTGTGCGACGAGATTCGCCGCGCTGGAGGCGTCGCCGAGCCCTGCCACGTCAACGTCAGCAAGCCGGCCGAGATCGAGAAGATGATCGCTTTTGCGGTCGACACGTTCGGCCAGCTCGACATTCTTCATAACAACGCAATTCGGCTTTACACGGGGCGCGTCGGCGAAATGCCTCTAGACGCGTGGCAGAAGAGCGTCGATGTCGGATTGACGGGATACTGGTATGCGATCCGATGCGCACTCGCGGCGATGGTCCCTCGCGGCAAGGGCGCGATCGTAAACACGGGTTCGGTGTCCGGGCTGGCGGGCGATTACGGGGTGGGCGCTTACAATACGATCAAGGCCGGCGTCATCAATCTCACGCGCGCAACCGCTATCGAGTACGCGCGCAAGGGAATCCGATGCAACGCCGTATGTCCGGGCGTCATCTTGACGCCGCCGATCATGAAGTTACACGCCAACGATCCTGAGACCGGGAGGAAATCCGAGCAGGCGATTCCGATGGGACGCTGCGGGAAACCCGAGGAGATCGCCAACGTCGTCGCGTTCCTGGTTTCGGATGACGCTTCGTATGTCACCGGCACGTGCATCGTTGCCGACGGCGGACTGATGGCGCATACGGGGATGCCGAGCGTGACGGGAGTCGGACCGGACTGGTGAAGACTACATCAACAAGTTCGAACGGAGATGAACATGGATTTTGAACGCGTAAAACTTGACCTCGAGGGCGCGGTTGCGATCATCAGCCTCAACCATCCGGAAGTGATGAACGCGGTGTCGATGGAAATGATCGGCGGACTGATGGCCGCCTTCGACGAAATCGACAAACCGTCGCACGGCGTGCGATGCGTCATCCTGACGGGCGCCGGACGCGGATTCTGCGCGGGCGCCAACCTGCAACCGTCCGAGAGACAGAAGCGTCCCAGGGCCGACGCGGGATCGGTGCTGGAGACGCACTATCATCCGCTGCTGCGGCGCCTGCGCGAGCTTCGCATGCCGATCGTCACGGCCGTGAACGGAGCGGCGGCGGGCGTCGGGATGAGCTTCGCGCTGATGGGCGATCTCGTGCTTTGCGCGCGCTCTGCCTATTTCATCCAGGCATTCCGGCGAATCGGGCTGGTGCCCGACGGCGGATCGACGTGGATTTTGCCGCGGCTTATCGGAAAAGCGCGCGCGATCGAGTTGTCGCTCTTGGGCGAAAAACTAAGCGCCGAGAAAGCTCTCGAATGGGGACTCATCAATCGCGTTTTTGATGATGCGGAACTGATGCCGAAGGCGAAGGAGATGGCGAGCGAACTCGCGGCGGGGCCGACCGTCGCGCTCGGGATGATTCGGCGTCTCTATTGGGAGAGCACGGAGAACAGCTACGAGCAGCAATTGAATCTGGAGCGCCAATCGCAAGGCCGCGCGGGCAATACCGCAGATTTCATGGAGGGCGTGCGCGCGTTCCTCGAAAAACGTCCCGCGAAGTTCAAGGGAGAATGAAAGGAAAAACCGATGAAAGCCGCCGTTTACTATCGCAATGGAGGTCCCGAGGTTCTCAAGTACGAGGACGTGCCCGATCCGGTGTGCCATCCCAAGGGCGTCGTCATCCGCGTCGAGGCGGTGAGTATTGAGGGTGGCGATACACTGAATCGATGGCGCGGCGCGATGGCGAGCACGCCGCATATCGTCGGCTATCAGGCGGGCGGCGAGATTATCGAAGTCGGCTCCGACGTCCACGACCTGCGCGTCGGTCAAAAGGTCACGACCGTCTTCAATTCCGGTTCGCACGCCGCGCTTCGCGCAGTCCCGGCGCGCGCCGCATGGCCTGTCCCTGCTGGCTTCGATATCAAGCTGGCGTCGGCGATTCCTGTCCCGTTCGGCACCGCCGACGATTGTCTTTTCGAATTCGGGCATCTGAAAGCGGGCGAGACTGTCCTCGTGCAGGCGGGCGCGAGCGGCGTCGGTGTGGCTGCGATTCAGCTTGCGAAGCGCGCGGGCGCCACGGTTATCGCAACTGCATCGAGCGACGAGCGCCTGGAGCGATTGCGCCCGCTCGGGATGGATCACGGAATCAATTATCGCACCGGCGATGTTGTGAAATCCGTGATGCGATTAACCAGCGGCAAGGGAGCCAATCTTGTTGTCGATCCGGTCGGAGGTTCGACGCTCCAGAGCAGCATCGGTGCGCTCGCTTATCGCGGGCGAATCTCGATGGTGGGTGCGGCGGGCCGCGAGGCGATGACGGTCGACGTGTCGCCGCTGATGGCGGGAAACCGATCGCTTACGGGAGTCTTTCTCGGCGCGGAGATGGCGACTGATCGGGTGCGTAGCATGATCCAGCGGCTGGTCGACGAGGCCGCGCGCGGCGAGTTGAAAGTCGTGATAGACAAGACGTTCCCTCTGTCGGAGGCTGCCGCGGCGCACGCGTATATCGAGAGCCGTCAGGCGGTCGGCCGCGTTTTGTTGATTCCGTAAGTCGGACGCGACAGGACGCTAGATTCCGCCGCCTTCGTCGAAGACCTCGCTGCGCACAACAGCCTGCGTTACCTGGCTGCCGGCCGGGATGCTGCGCGTGATCCATACGTTGCCGCCGATCGTGGAACCGCGTCCTATCGTGACACGACCAAGAATCGTTGCGCCGGAATAAATGACGACATCGTCCTCGACGATCGGATGGCGCGGCGCGCCCTTGACGAGCACGCCGTCCGCGCCGACCGGGAATCTCTTCGCGCCGAGCGTGACAGCCTGATACAACCGCACACGCTCGCCGATAATTGCGGTCTCTCCGATCACCACGCCGGTGCCGTGATCGATAAAGAAGCTTCCTCCTATTTGCGCGCCCGGATGGATGTCGATCCCTGTCGCCGAATGCGCAATTTCCGCGATTATGCGCGCGAGAAGCGTAAGTCCGAGCAGATAAAGCTCGTGCGCCAGACGATGGTGCGTGATTGCGGTGACGCCCGGATAGCAGAAACGAACCTCTTCCAGCGACTTGGCAGCAGGATCGCCCTGATACGCAGCGTGGATGTCAGTTTCGAGCAGCGCGCGGACCTTCGGCAATTGTGCGGCGAATTTTCGCGTGATCTCAAAGGCGCGATTTTCGCAATCTGCGCCAGCGCTCGCAGATGACACATAGCAAAGCTCGCGCATCACCTGCGGCTGGAGGATGCGCAGGGTTGCGTCAAGCGTATGCCCGACAAAATAGTCGATCCCTTCGTCGGTCAGGTCAGGCGAGCCGAAGTATCGCGGGAAGAGCGCCCCAAAGAGGCCGTCAATGACCTGATGCAGCGCCTCGCGCGAAGGCAGCTCGGAGGCGGCGCGGTTTGCTCCCGCATTCTTACGTGCGCCTGCCCGCGAAGCGCGCAGCTCCGCGACAATGCGCTCCAGCTCCCAACGAGTCTCGGGAGGCTTGATTCGCTCTCCGTTGCGACTCACGCTGCAAATCCTTTGGCGTCAAACATGCCTTCGAACAAGACAGTGCTGAGATAGCGCTCGCCGGAATCTGGCAGTATCGCGACGATCGTTTTGCTTGCGCTTGACGGACGCCTGGCAATACGCGCCGCTACTGCAACCGCGGCGCCCGACGAGATGCCGGACAGTATCCCTTCTTCGCGCGTGAGACGGCGCGCGTAAGTGATAGCCTCCTCGTTAGTGACCTGTTCGATTTCGTCAACCAACGATAAATCGAGGACATCGGGAACGAATCCGGCGCCGATTCCCTGGATCTTGTGCGCACCCGGTTTGAGGATTTCGCCGGCACGACGCTGCGTGAGGACCGGGCTGGCCGCAGGTTCCACTGCGACTGAAACGATCTTCTTGCCCTTGGCGTTCTTGATGTAGCGCGAGACCCCGGTGATCGTGCCGCCCGTGCCGACGCCCGAAACGAAAATATCGATCGCGCCGTCGGTATCGTTCCAGATCTCGGGTCCGGTCGTAGCCTCGTGGATCGCGGGATTCGCCGGATTCTTGAACTGCTGAAGCATCACATATTTTTCCGGCGCCGACGCCACGATTTCCTCGGCCTTCGCGATCGCACCGCTCATCCCGCGCGACCCTTCGGTCAACTCCAGTTTAGCCCCGTAGGCGATTAGAAGCTTGCGCCGCTCCATACTCATCGTCTCGGGCATCGTGAGCGTCAGCGGGATGTTGCGCGCAGCTGCGACGAACGCGAGTGCGATTCCGGTGTTGCCGCTGGTCGGTTCGACGAGTTCCTTGCCCGGTCCCAGCAGTCCACGTTTTTCCGCATCCCACACCATCGCTGCGCCGATCCGGCATTTGACCGAGTAGGCAGGATTGCGTCCCTCGATTTTCCCGAGAACCGTGGCCGGCGCCCCATCGATGACCCGGTTGAGCTTTACCAGAGGCGTATGACCGATCGATTTCGAGTTGTCTTCATACCAGTGTGGCATCTCAGCGGCTCCTTTGCTCGTCAGAAAAATCGTCGATTAGATCGACAGACTTATAAATGCCATCGCATTGTTGCAAACGGTGCAATGTTGCGAACAAAACGCGAAAGAAGCCGCAGCGAGGCTTAACGATTGAATTTGAAATCTCGCATGCCGTCAAATCTGCGACGTTTTACGGCGGTGAAATTGAAATTTGACTTCGGTCAATTTTCTAGCTACACACCAAACTTCGCCGGGCTGCTGCCGAAGCCTTGCCGGGTAAATGTCGATGAGCGAAGCAAAGGTGCTCTTAATTGGGCGCGCCGAGCGCAACAAGCTCGACAAGCGCGAGCGGCTGATTCGCGCCGCGCGCGAGCTGTTTCGCACGCACGGGTTTGAGGCGACCACCACGGGCGAGATCGCGGGGCGGGCAGGAGTCGCCAAGGGCACGCTCTTCTTTCATGCCAAGTCAAAAGAGGCGTTGCTCGTAATGATGTTTCAGCGCGACGTCGGACGCGCCATTGAGCGCGGCTTCTCGACCCTGCCCGAGGGTGCGCCCGTTGTCGATCAACTGATGCACGTGTTCAAAACGATGCTGCGTCAGCATCAACGCGACATCGGCCTCGCGCGCGTATTTGTCAAAGAACTCGGGTTCGTGCGCGGCGACCGCCACGGTATCGAGGGTGTCCTGCACGATATGTTCGCCAGACTCGGCGGCGTCATCGAAGATGCAAAGCTCCGCGGCGAGTTGCGCCCTGATGTTGATTCGTTCCTGCTCGGCCGCAATCTGTTCGCTCTATTTTTTGTCTTTCTGCTCCAGTGGCTCGGCAGTGGCGAGCGATCGCCATGGCGGCGGCGTCCTTCGCTGCGCGAGATGCTCGAGATGCAGCTTTCGGGATTGCGCTGCTCGACCGCAGAACAAATTCAATCGGACCCGGTTCGCACCGGGTAAGCCGCGACTACAAGACCGACAAACGACGCCGGGAGATTCAAACATGGCAAACGTAAAGGTAGCGGGCGTTGAAGTTTCGACCGCGCACTTTATCGACGGCAAGCGAGTCGAATCCAAGCGAACCTTCGCGAACTGCTCGCCGATCGATGGGAAACATCTCGCTGACGTGAGCGCCGGCAGCGCCGAGGATGTGGACGCGGCCGTCGCTGCAGCGCGCCGCGCCTTTCCGAAGTGGGCGGCGCTCGGACCCGAGGGACGCCATCCGATTCTGAAGCGATTCGCGCAGGCGATCCTCGATCATGGAAAAGAGATCGCAGCTGTCGAAACGGAAGATAACGGGTCGCTGCTGATCGCCAACACCGCGCGTGTCGTCCCGCGCGCCGCGCTGAATATCCAGTTCTTTGCCGACCGTGCACTCAAGATGAACGACGAGAAGATCGATTCGCCCGAGGTCGTGAATCACGTTCGATTCGATCCTGCCGGCGTCGCCGCGCTCATCACTCCATGGAACGGGCCCTTCATGCTCACGACGTGGAAGGTCGGTCCCTGTCTCGCCGCGGGCGACACCGCCGTTGTGAAGCCGCCTGAATGGGCGCCGCTCACGTGCTCCTTGATGGCCGATCTCGCGGATGAAGCCGGAGTGCCTCCGGGTGTGCTCAATATCGTGCAGGGTATCGGCGAAGAGGCTGGCGCCGCGCTTGCGGCTCATCCCGATATAGATCGGTTGAGCTTCACAGGTTCTACGGATACCGCGAAGCTGATCGGCGCTTCGACGGCGCGCTCGCTCACTCCGGTGGCGTTCGAGCTGGGCGGCAAATCGCCGTTTATCATTTGCGCGGACGCCGACCTCGATCGCGCTGCGGCAACCGCCGCCGGACAATATTTCAACGCCGGACAGGTGTGCCTCGCGGGCACGCGAATACTCGTCGATGAAAAAGTCGCCGACGAATTTCTCGGAAAGTTCCGCGCCGCTGTGTCGAACATGAAGCTCGGCGATCCTCGCGAGAAGACCACGCAGATTGGCCCCCTCATCACCCCCGAGCACTTCAAGCGTGTCGAAGGCTTCGTCGATCGCGCGCTCAAGGCGGGAGTGAAACCCGTGTGGGGCGGCCATCGCCACAGCGCCGGCGCGCTCTATTTCGAACCGACGCTGCTGAACGGCGTCTCGCAAAATCAGGAGATCGTGCAGAAGGAAGTCTTCGGCCCCGTGCTGACGTGGCAGACCTGGCGCGACGAAGACGAACTTCTCGCCCTCGCCAACGGCACCGACTATGGGCTGGCAGCCGTGATTTTCAGCCGCAACGAGGAGCGTGCGATGCGACTCGCGAAGCAGGTCGTCGCGGGCACTGTATGGGTCAACTGCTTCTTCGTGCGCGAGCTCGCTGCGCCGTTCGGGGGCAGTCGCAATTCGGGAATCGGACGCGAGGGCGGGAACTGGAGTTTCGATTTTTATTGCGACGTTAAAAACATCGCCGCAATGAAAGGCTCGTTTGCTCAATAGTCGGCGCGCACGGCCAAGGGAAGATACAGATGGATAACGCAACGATCGCACGAGTCGCGCGCGACCTGCATCAGGCGGAAAAAAATCGTCAGGTCATCAGATTCCTGTCGGCTCAGTTCCCCGAGCTCTCGATTCCCGATGCGTACGCGATTCAGCGCGCGTGGGTCGATATCAAGCTCGGTGAAGGAAGAAAGATAATCGGCCACAAGATCGGGCTCACGTCGCGTGCGATGCAATCGATGGCCAACATCAACGAGCCCGACTACGGCGTGCTGCTCGACGACATGCTCTTTCAGAGCGGCGACGATATCCCCACGAGCCGATTCATTACCCCAATGCTGGAGAACGAGCTCGCATTCATCCTGGGCAAGCCGTTGCGCGGGCCGAATTGCACCATCTTCGACGTTCTCAACGCCACCGAGTATGTGACGCCTGCGCTGGAGATCGTCGATTTGCGCACGCGACTGGACGACCCCGAAACCAAGGCCCGGCGTCGCGTCGTCGATACGATCGCCGATAACGCCGCCAATGCCGCACTCGTCGTTGGCGGGCGTCCGATTCGCCCGCTCGACGTCGATCTGCGATGGGTAGGCGCGCTCTGCTATCGCAACGGAGTTATCGAAGAGTCGGGCGTCGCTGCGGCCGTTCTCAATCATCCCGCGAATGGAATCGCGTGGCTCGCGAACAAACTTGCGGCGTTCGATCAGGGCCTCGAGCCGGGACAACTTGTGCTTGCGGGTTCCTTCACCCGGACTGTTCCTGCGCGTCCCGCCGACGTTTTCCACGTCGACTACGGCCCGCTCGGTTCGATCTCGTGCCGGTTCGTCGGAGAGCGCTGATATGGACGTTCCGGTTAATCGATTCAAGCGCGCAATACGCGAGGGCAGGGCGCAAATCGGACTTTGGCTGGCGCTGGCCGATCCGGGATGCGCCGAATTGTGCGCCGGCGCGGGTTTCGACTGGCTGCTGCTCGATGCGGAGCATGGCCCGAACGATCTTCGCACTATTCTGGCGCAGCTTCAGGCCCTCGCGCCGTACGAGAGCGCTCCGATCGTGCGCCTTCGCGTCGGCGATACGCACATGATCAAGCAGGTGCTTGAGGTCGGCGCGCAGTCGCTGCTGATTCCGATGGTGGAAACCGCCGAGCAGGCCGCATCGCTTGTCGCCGCGATGCAATATCCGCCTGCGGGCGTTCGCGGCGTCGGTGCTGCGCTCGGACGCTCGTCGCGATGGAATCGTATGCCGCAATATCTGAAGCAGGCGGGTGACGCGATGTGCCTGCTGGTTCAGATCGAAACGCGCCTCGGTGTTGAAAACGTGAAGGAGATCGCTGCGACTCCCGGAGTTGATGGAGTTTTTATCGGTCCCGCCGATCTGTCGGCTTCGATGGGGCATCTCGGCAACATGACGCATCCCGAAGTGCTTTCGACCATCGAGCGATTGATCGGAGAGATTCGCGCTGCCGGCAAAGCGCCCGGAATTTTGATGGGCGACGAGAAGCTGGTGCAGCGATATCTTGAACTTGGATGCAAGTTTATCGCAGTAGGCGCGGACACGATCCTGCTCGCGCAGAGCGCGGATCGCATGGCCGCGCGATTCAAGGAATTGGTTCGCTGACCGCGAAGTATCGCAATGAGGCACGATGACGATGGAAGTGAAGGAACTCGGACATATCGTGCTTTACGTCGGAGAGCTGGAGCGCTCGCGCAGCTTCTATCGCGAATTGCTGGGATGGAGAGAGATCGCGCATGGAAGCGGCGCGGCGGCGTTCTCGTCGGGCCGCACCCATCATGAGTTGCTTCTCATCGAAGTCGGCCCTCATGCATCGCCGATTCCACCCCGTCCGCGCGTCGGCCTCTATCATTTCGGGCTCAAAGTCGGCGAGAGCGACGATGAGCTGCGCGCGGCGATCGCGCGTTTGCGCGAGGCGGGCGTGCCGATCGTCGGAATGTCTGATCATGGAGTAACGCACAGCGTCTACCTGCTCGACCCGGACGGTAACGAAATTGAAATTTATATCGACGTGCAGCCGCCGGTGTGGCGCGAGAATCCGGCGGAGGTCCATATGTACACGCGACCGCTGCGAATCTGAACGCAGCGTCGCGAATTTAAATTTGTGACGAAGGAAAGCGATGGCGGCACGCACAGGCAGGGAATATATCGCCGGGCTTCGTGATGAGCGCGTGGTCTGGCTGGGAAACGAAAAGGTAAACGTGCTGGAACATCCCGCGCTGCGCGGTTCCGTGCAGGGGATGGCTGGATACTTCGATTGGCAGCATCGCTACCCCGGCGACTGCCTGGTTCCAGACCCGGAAACCGGGCTCCTGATGAACGCGAGTCTGATCGTGCCGCGCAATGCCGAAGATCTCGCGCGACGCCACGCGTGCTTCGATCGTATAGCGCGTTATTCACAGGGGATGCTTGGGCGCACGCCCGATTACGTCAACGTGACGCTGGCGGGATTCGTCGCGCGTTCGGATATTTTTTCTCAAACCGGGAATCAGCTTGCTGCCGAACGCCTGCGTCGATTTTATCGCGAGGTGGTTGAGAAGGATCTTTCGCTCACGCACACGATCATTCAGCCCGTCGTTGATAAATCGATCGGCGAAACCGTCGGAATCAACGGACAGCTCGCGGCGCGCGTGGTTCGTCGCACCAGGGACAGCATCGTGGTCAGCGGCGCCAAGATTCTGGGAACGCTGGGACCTTTCGCGGACGAATTGTTCGTGTATCCGGGAATTCCGCTGCCTCCTGATGCAGATCCGTCGTACGCACTCGCGTTTTCGATTCCGATGAAGACCAGGGGGCTCATCACGCTCTGTCGCGATCATTACGGCGTCTCGGGATCGGTCGGAGACCATCCGTTTTCAAGCCGCTTCGACGAACAGGATGCCTTCATCATTTTCGACGAAGTCGAAGTTCCCAACGAGCGCGTGTTTATCGACGGCGACATCCGCGTCTACAACGACCTGATGCGCCACGGATGGGCCGCCAATGTCATCCAGCAGACGGCGATTCGCGCGGCGGTCAAACTCGAGTTCGCGTATGAACTCGGATCGCGGATGGCAAAGGCGGTCAATTCAGAAAAAAGGCCCGAAGTTGCGGCGATGCTCGGCGAAATCTGGGCCTATTCAGCGCTGACTCGCGCTGCGATTAAGGCGGCGGAGGCGGGTGCGCACGAATGGGGTAACGGTGCGTTCTTCTGCGACGATGCTCCGTTCAACGCGATCCGTGCAGTGATGCCGCTATGGATGCCGCGCGTCAATGAAATTCTCAAGCTAATCGGATCGCACAATCTGCTTGCGACGCCGACCCTGGATGCGATCGATAATCACGAATTGGGCCCGCTGATCGAGCGTTACATGCCCGGCGCGGGCGGGATGAGCGCGCGCGAACGAGCGAAATTGTTCAGAACCGCCTGGGATTTCGTCGGCTCGGCGCTTGGCGGGCGTATCGAGCTTTACGAACGATTCTATCTAACCAGCTCGGCGCGAACGTTTGCGATGGATCATTTTCTCGCACAACAGGAACGCGAGTGGTCGGAGCTGCCGAATTTTCTTCATGCGTCGGGAGTCGACTGAGGCAAATCCGCCGGGGAGGCACTGTCTATGGGAGCGCGCACC
>DASPQU010000270.1:0-3521 GCA_035624805.1 Binataceae bacterium (SeqCode)
CCGGGATAACGCAGGCGCTCTCATTTCACGCGCCGGGTAGGGGTGACGCGTTCGGCGCGGGCGAGGCCGCGCGTGACGGTTTCGTCGCCGAAGCGACGCGCGAGATCGTCCAGCGCGCGATTTAGTCGTTCGCGCCTGGGATCGGGCTTTTTCTCCGCGCCGAACAAGCCAAGCTGGCGGGAATCGGCGCGCTCGAGGTTATGCACGTGGATTCCGGCGAGCCGGATCTTGTCGGCGTCCGCGATTCGCTTGAGCAACGCGACCGCGATGTCTGAAATCGCGCGGCCGTCGTCAGTCGTGCCGTCCAGCGAGAAGCTTCGCGTGAGCATCGGATACCGTCCCTGTCCGAGCGGACGCGCCAGTTTTATCTTCAGCGTTATCGTGCGGGCGCGGATGCCGTCGGTTCTGAGGCGCCGTGCGACCGCGTCGGCAAGCGCGACCAGGATACGCTTGAGTTCGAGGGAATCGCGCTCCAGATCGTGTTCGAAAGTAGTTTCTTCACCGTAGGATTTGCGCTGCCAATCGGCGATGACCGGGCGTTCGTCGATGCCGTTGGCGAGTTCGTAAAGATGCACGCCCATCGAGCCGAACATCATCTTAAGCCGCGCCGGATCGCACTTCGCGAGGTCGCCGATTTTACGAATGCCGTTTTCGTGCAGACGCGCGAGGGTCACGCGACCGACTCCCCACAAACGCTCGACCTCCAGCGGCGCCAGGAAGTCGCGAACTCCGCCGGGTTCGATGCACATCAGGCCGTCGGGCTTGGAAAGATCGCTTAGAATCTTCGCGCACATCTTGTTGGGCGCGATTCCGACCGAGACGACGAGGCCGGTTTCCTCCCGCACGCGCCGCTTGAGCGCGCGACCGATGTCCTCTGACGAGCCCAGCAGGCGCTCGGCGCCAGTGAGATCGATAAATGCTTCATCCAACGACAGCGGTTCGACAATCGGGCTGAAACTCTCAAAGACCTTGCGGACGACACGAGAAACGTCGACGTAGCGATCCATCCGCCCCGGCACGAAGACCCCATCGGGGCACAGGCGGCGCGCCTCGACGGTCGGCATCGCAGAGCGCACACCGAATTTGCGCGCCTCGTACGAGGCTGACGTGACAACGCCTCGATTGCTGCGTCCGCCCACGATTACCGGCAATCCGCGCAACGCAGGATTATCGAGCACCTCGACCGAGGCGTAAAACGCGTCCATGTCCGCGTGAGCGATCACGCGTTCTCGATGTGGAATGTTTGCGACAGATGCCATGCGTCGATTCGCCGCATCCCCGGCGCCGGTCACGACAGCCGCGCGAAATTGCGCGACGATTTACTTTTGCGCCAACTGCCGATCGCTGACGGCCTCGGCCGCCTGCTCGGCGCTGCGCACGCAATCCGGCACACCGACGCCGCGATACGCAGCGCCCGCGAGATAAAGCCCCGGAACCGACTGTGCGATCCGCTCGATTTCGGCTACGCGATCAAGATGCCCGACCTCGTATTGCGGCATCGCGTCGGGCCATCGCTTGACGACCGCGAACGCCGGCTCCGCCGTCACGTTGAGCAACTCGCGGAACTCGGAGCGCGCCGCGGCAACCATCTCGTCGTCGGATAAATCCATCATCCCGGTCTGAAGGCGTCCGCCGAGGAACACGCGCGCGAGCACCCATCCGTCGGGCGCGCGATGCTCATACTTGAGACTGAGAAAGCTGCCGGCGATGATCGTGCGTTTTTCGATCGCAGGAACAACGAAGCCGAAGCTGTCGAGCGGACGCGGGAAGTCGCTCTCGCGCCACGCGAGATTCACCGTCGCTGCCGAGGAATACGAAATAGCGCCGAGGCGATCCGCCAGGCGCGGCTCTATCGGTTTGAGCAGCGATGCGGCCGCATATCCGGGGAGCGCGCAGACGATGGCGTCGGCGGTCATCGCGGCGTCGTCGGAAAACGCGATATTCCACTGACCTCCGGATTGCGCGATCGATTTGACCTCGGCCTCGGTCCGAACCGCGCCGCCGAGTCGATCGGTGAGCGTATCGACGAGCGCGCGCATCCCCGCCTTAAAGCTCAGGAACAGACTCCATCTTGCCCCACTGGTCCCCTTCTTTTCTGCTGCTGCAGCGCGCGCCTTTTCCGCCGCCTGCATCCCGCGCAGGAGGCTTCCGTATCGCCGCTCCATCTCTAGAAATCGCGGCATTGTCGCGGCCATGCTCAGGCGATTGGGATCGGCGGTATAGATTCCTCCAGCGAGCGGCTGCGCAACGCGATCGAGAACCTCGCGCCCGAGGCGTCTCGTGACGAATGAGGCGAGGCTTTCGTCGCTTCCCTTGCCGGCCGGGATGAAAGGTTCGAGCGCCATCCGCAGCTTGCCTCGGATCGAAAACAGCGGACTGGTGAGCACCGGACCGATTCGAACCGGCGCCAGTAACGCAAATCCTGCGGGAATCGCAACCAGGCGTCCTTTGCGAACAACGTAAGTCTTGCGGAATTCCTCGCGCGTCGGGATGAACTCGGATTCGAGACCGACGCGGCGCGCGAGTTCGATCGCCGCGGGTTTTTCCGTGAGCATCGAATCCGTGCCGGTTTCGATCGTAAAGCCGTCGCGCGATATCGTCGCGAGCGGGCCGCCGACGCGCGCGCCGCGTTCCAGAACGACCGCTTCGATCGGCGTTTCGCGCGCGATCGCGAGTTCTTTAATTCGATATGCGGCGGCAAGACCGGTGATTCCTCCGCCGATCACAGCCACCCGGGGTATTTTGCGATTCGTATCCGTATCTTTCACCGACAGGAAACCGCTATCAGCGGACAAGCTCCTTCGTCATCTGCGCGATCATCGCGATGAACTCGGGATGGTCGCGCACGGTGGCGGCGCGAACCATCGTTACTCCGGCCGCGCGCGCTACTCCTGCAGTATCAATATCGAGATCATAAAGCACCTCGACATGATCGCAGAGAAAGCCGATCGGCACGACAACCACCGTCTCGGCGCCGAGCTTGCGTATGACGTCGTTGACATGGGGTCCCAGCCATAGGTCGCGCGGATTCCCGCTGCGGCTCTGCCATCCGAGCGTCCACGAATCGCGCCCGATTAGCTTCGCGACGGCCCGAGCCGAATCCATAATCTGCTCGGCGTATTCCGGTGCACCTGCCATCGCGACCGGCACACTATGAGCTGTGAAAAGAACTCGCGCACGAGCGCGATCGACGGGCGCGAGCAAAGACAGAGCGTCGATCGTGCGATCCGCGAGCGCGCGGATGAATTCCGGATGCAAATGCCAAAGCTCGGGATAGACAACCTCGGGAGCGCCCTCGCCGATCCGCGCGCGCGCCGCATCGACCGCGGCCACGTAACGATCCCAGCTCGCTTCGCATCGATGGGCCGCCAGCACGAATCCGAACACGCGCCGCACGTCTGATGATTTCTGAAGCTCGCGAAGAACGTCTTCGATACGAGGCGCCGAGGTGCGCATCCCCACGACAACCGGGATTTCGATTTCGTCGCGTCTGAGCGCCTCGCGCAGCGCGCGCGCCAGCA
>DASPQU010000271.1:0-2512 GCA_035624805.1 Binataceae bacterium (SeqCode)
TTCGAGGCAAGCGTGACCCCGATCGCGACCGGGTTGAGCGACGTTCCGGACGGAACAGGCGGCGGAACGAGATCGTGAAAGCTGCCGTCGGTCATGTATCGCGACCATTGCGATAAAACGGTCGGGTTCTCCGGCTCAACACCGCGGACGATAACGCCGCCGACTGCGCGTCCAGAACTCAGCATCGCCTGCCCGACGACAAACGCATCGGTTCCGCTGATCTTTGGAACCGGCGCGATTTTCTCCTGCAGCGTGTGGTAATTGGTGATCGAACCCTCGGAGCTGACGACCTGCACCTGCGGGCTGAGCGCCAGAACGCGCGAGCGCAGGCTCTCCTGAAATCCGTTCATCACGGAAAGCGTGATGATTAGCGCGGCGACGCCGATCGTCACGCCGATCGCCGTGAACAGCGTCGTGACCGAGATGAACGCATCCCTGCGCCGCGAGCGCAGATAGCGCAGCGCGATTTGTAATTCGTATCGCACGAAGAATGCGAAGCGGGTCGAACTCTATCGACTCAGTCGCAGACGCCTAGAATACCACGTTGTCGGCGCGCAGTTGCTCGATTTCTTTCGTGCTCAGGCCAAGCATCCCGCCGAGGATCTCCTCGTTATGCTGCCCGAGGGCGGGCGCGGGACTTCGCAGCTCGCCGGGAGTGCGGCTCAAGCGATGAGAAAGCCCCTCGTACGGCGACGGTCCCATCACCTTGTGATCGAGCCAGTGCCAAAAATCGAACGCATCGAGATTCTCGTCGTGATGGACATCCGCGCAGTTCTGCACCGGATAGGCCGCGATACCCACCGCCTGAAGCTTGCGAGTCACGTCCCAGCGCTCCAACCCGCGCACGAGCGAGCCGACATATTCATCCAGCGCCGCTCGATTGTTCTTTCTGCCGGCCTCGGATTCAAAGCGCGAATCGCCTCGCGCGCCAAGCGTGGTGAGCATCGCCTTCCACTGCGAGTCACCCTTGACCGCGATCGCGATCCATCGCTCATCGCCCTCTTCATCTGTACATCGGTAAGCTCCGTGCGGCGCATAGCGTGGCGACGCGTTACCCGTCGGCCCGAGCACGCGTCCGGTCGCGAAGTAATCGACAACCGCAGGTGCGAGATTGAGCAATGCGGCCTCGTACTGCGACATATCGATGTACTGCCCCTTGCCGGTGCGGCGGCGATAATCGAGCGCGGCGACGACAGCGCAGGCCGAAAGACGCGGGGCGACGAAATCGCTATAGGCGCCATACGGCGGACAGGGATGATCTTCCGAATAGCCTGAGATGTAATAGAAGCCCGACAGCGCCGCCATCAACTGTCCGAATCCCGGATAAAGCGCGTTGGGGCCGGTCTGCCCCTGCATGCAGGTCGAAAACATTATCAGGTCGGGCTTGATCTGGCGCAAATGCTCGTAGTCGAGCTCCCACTTGCGCATCGCCTTCGGCGTGAAACTTTCCGCAACCACGTCAGCCCACGGCACCATCTTGCGAATCAACTCGCGCGCACGCGGCTTGCCCAGATCGAGCGTGATTCCTTTTTTCGATGTGTTGAAGCTGGCGAAGAACTGGCTGTTGTCGATTCCCGGCGTGGCGTCCTTCCATGGCGGGCCGAGCCGCAAGACATCGAGCCGCGCGGCGGACTCGATACGGATGACGTCGGCGCCATTGTCGGCCAGATACTTGGTTGTGATCGGCCCGACGCCGATCCATGCAAAGTCCAGAACGTGGATGCCTTCGAATACAAAACGGCCCATTAGATCGCTCCCGTCGAACAAAGCTTGTCCAGCTCGGCATGGCCAAGCCCCAGCAATTCGCCGTATACGCTCTCGTTGTGCTCGCCGATTTTCGGCGCGCGCGTCGGTGCGTCGATCGGAGTCTCGCTGAATTTTGCGAATGCGCCCGGAAAGCGCAGCGTGCGTCCGAGCGTGTCTCGATGGTCAACGTCGACAAAGAATTCCCGTGCCTTGAGCTGCGGATCGACGGCTATATCAGCGACGGTCGCCACCGGCGCGATCAGGATGCGCCGCTTGAGAGCGCCTTCGTACGCCTCGGCTTTCGTCATCGAAGCGAAGTGGCGCCCCACGCGATCCTCGAGTTCCACGATCTCCTCGCGATCGCGAGCTGTCATGTTCATCATTATTCCCGGCAGCCATGCGACCCAGTCCTTGGTCTTCATCCAGTCCATAGCAAGGCCCTTCTCGTCCATCCAGTCGATGAGCGCCTTGGTCGATTGGCCTCCGAGCGCTCCTCCCAGGATGACCGTCGACACGTGGCCGTCCTTGCACTTGAAAACCATCTGCCGGCGCGTGTCGCCCGATCCGACAAACATGCCCGAGCGCCGCTGGATATCACCGTGGAATATGGGCATCGCCTGCTCGTTCATCAGCGTCCACACGATGCACGCTTGCATGTCGACAACGACCTTTTGCCCAAGCCCGTCGCTCTGCCGAGCGTAGTGCGCTATTAGCGAGGAAATCGCGGCTTCGCCTCCGGCATGGAGGCCCGCCTGCGGCAGGCTCA
>DASPQU010000272.1:0-2736 GCA_035624805.1 Binataceae bacterium (SeqCode)
TGCTCAAGCGCGAGCTTCGCGAGCGCGGCGTCGACGCGCACGTGACTGTGCTGTCTGCGGGGATTGCTCCCTATGCACGCGACGGCGCCCTGGTTTCGCTCGATACGCGGCTTGCGCTGCGCGACGATGGAATTCATATCGACGAGGAGTCGACATCGACTGATTTGAAGCGTCATCCGGAGATGCTCGAAGCCGCTGACGTCGTGCTCGCGATGACGCGTCAGCAGTCGGAAGATCTGTTGCGTGGATTTCCCGCCGCCGCCGATCGTCCGGTCCATACGATTCGTTCATTCGCGGGCGAGGATGGCGATATCGAGGACCCGTTTGAAAAGGGCGATACGGCGTTCGCGTACGCGCGCGAAGAAATCAAGCGACTGATTCCATTCGTGGCCGACAGGATCCTCGGCGCAGACTGGTCTCTCGACACGTGATTCTGTCAGACTGTTCGCAGAATACCCTCTTCGAGAGACGGTCACATGCAGTTCGAGAATCCCTCTGACGCCGAGATTCGCTCGATCCTGTCGCGACCGACCACGGTTGCGGTCGTCGGATGTTCCAACAATCCGGGACGCGACAGTCTGAAAATCGCAACATTGCTCAAATCGCGCGGATTCCGGGTTATCCCGGTGAATCCCGCGCTGGAGCCGGACGCGCTCGAACATGCGCTGGGCGAGCGATGCTACGAGGACCTCGTCTCGATTCCCGACCCGGTGGAAATCGTCGATGTGTTCCGACGGCCCGAACATCTGCCCGCGATTGTTGACGACGCGATAGAGAAGGGCGCGCGAGTGCTGTGGTGTCAGCTTGGCGTGATTAATCTCAAAGCCGCCGAACGGGCGCAGCAGGCCGGGATGACGGTTATCATGGACCGATGCCCAGCGATCGAGTACGGGCGACTGTTTTAAGGTCAGGGCACTTGAGAATTCGCAAGTGGCGGACGATTGGATCGAGTCCGGTCTATAAGACGCCAATCTTCGACCTGCATCGGCGGCGCTCCGCCCATCCCCATCGCGGCGAGCGCGACTTCTTCATCCTCGACGCGCCGCATTGGGTGAACATCATTCCGCTCACCCGCAAGAATGAAGTTGTGATGGTGCGCCAGTTCCGGCACGGAATCTCTGGTTTCACGTTGGAAATTCCCGGTGGGATGGTCGACCCTGAGGATCCGCATCCGCAGGAGGCGGCGCGACGCGAGATGATTGAGGAGTGCGGGTACGATTCGGACGATATCGTGCCGCTGGGACGCGTCCATCCGAATGCCGCGATCCAGCCGAACTATTGTTTTACCTACTTGGCGCGAAAGGTAAGGAAGGTTGCCAAACCGGTTTCAGACGGTGCGGAGGAGACGCAGGTTACTCTTGTGCCGCTCAAGGACATCCCGACGCTGATTGGCTCGGGTCGTATCACACATGCGCTGGTGATCGCCGCGTTTTCGTTCTTCCACGTTTACAATCCGCCGCGCCGCGGGCGATTGAAATAGCTTGCGCCTGCGCGGCTCGCGGTTTCTCGTCGAAACAATGCTTTTACAGCTGCGAATCTACCTTGGTGACGACCGACTGCACGTTCGTTCCCATGGTTCGATAACCGCCAACGACCACAAGTGCTACTGCAGCTAGCACCAAGGCGTACTCGGACATCGTCTGGCCCCGCTGTGACCTGAGGCGACCACGTCGCGTATCGTGGGCTTCCCGGCGACTCAATCTGCTGAAGAATTTGAGCATCGATCTTCTCCCTTCTTGGAACTTGAGAAGTGGAGCTTGTCCTCCGCTTTCCAACTGCCAAGAGTCGAAGCTTTCGTGCTCTTAATCGCGTTTGTCAGGTGTTGTGCTCACCTCACAGCTTCCGTACGCATATGTAATCACTCGGAAGCGACATGTCAAGACACGCAGCACTACATGAGATGCATAAATTTGCGAAGGGAAATCTCAAAATAACGAAGCAAGCAGGACGCTAGCGAGCTTAACGTTGGTTTATTTGGCTTCAGGCTGCAACTCGGATGATCCCCGCCACAGCACGAAGTTGTCGGTCCTGCCCGCCGGACGAAGCCCGGCATCGCTCATCGTTTCCTCGAAATCAGGCCCCAGCCGTTGCGGAATCACGAGCGGCAGCAGTTGTATTGGCGAATCGAGGATGATGGCTGAAACTTTGCCGGACCTGATGGAGGATTCCATATCATCGCGCCAGTAGTGAGCGGTCTCGATGATGAGTTCGAAGAATCCTTTGGACGCTGTCGCGCGGCGCGCTGCAGCGAAGCCCTGTTTGTCGTAGAGATCTCGGGCATATCGCCATACGCCGTAGGTCTCCGGAAACCGCACGAATTCCCTCCGATTCGCCTCGAAACAGATAAACGAAGGTGCGATAACGTCGTCGCCCGCACGACTCGATTCAGCCAGCGCCGCGCCGATCGCGCTGACTTCGGCGTGCGGGATAAAGCCGAATCCGTACGTCGATCCGCGCATCGCGTTTTCGTTCTCAATCGGGCTGATCCAGAGAAGACAAATCGCTATTGTCCCTGTCGCGATCCCGGCGCGAAGCGCAAATTGCAGGCGATTTTCCGCCGAACGGAAAGCCCGGCGGGTTGCATCGATAGTCGTCAGCGCCCCCGCGCCGCCGACGATCGTGACGAATGGCAGCGCTTCAAGATAATTGTGTGCCCAGGATGTTGGGCTGAGGATTCCAAAAAAAATCCAATACGCAGCGACCAGCGAGAAGACCAGTCCGGTGCCGCGACGCGCC
>DASPQU010000273.1:0-2837 GCA_035624805.1 Binataceae bacterium (SeqCode)
TGCCGCGGCAGCCCCTATCGCGCCGCGCATCCGATCGCCCACAATCACCGCCATGTTGACGGAATTGAGACCGGGCAGCGTCTCTCCCACTTCGAGCGCATCGAGAAACTGCTCCTCGTCAAGCCAGCGTTCCCGCCGCACGAGATACTCGTGCAGGTAGGCGACGATGCCGCCGCCGAAGCTGATCGCGCCGGTAATCAGGAACACTCCGAAAATCTTACTCAGCGAGGGGCGTCGAGCTTCGACGCTCGAAGCCTCGGCCGCTTGCTCCGCGATCGGCTCATTCATGGTTGGTTATCGGCATCTTGCCGCTGCCGTAGATGATTGCGGTCTTGGTGGTTCCGGATTCGATCCAATCTGCCCCCTCCTTCTGCAATTCGACGTAGAAGGCCTCGGATGCTTTGCGCGGATGCTCGCGGAATTCCTCGAGGTTCGCGAATTTCACCTGGTAGGCGTACTCGCCGACAAGATAATCGCCCGTCACGCGATTACGCCAGATTGCGAGCGTCGCCCGCGCGTGGAATTTGTCTCCGAAATTGAACTCGCCCACATCGACCAGGATCTCGTCGATCGCGAGATTGTTAACCACTGCCAGCGCGGCTTTTTCGCGCGCCCCGGTTTTCCTGAGCGCTGGGAAAACCTCCGCGATCGTCTCGAAGTCCTGGGTGAGCATCGTATTTGGCGTATCGAGCTCGCAGGTGTGCGAAAAGATGGTGCGCATACCCATCGAGCCATCATGCGGCGTCAGAATCTCTTCCTTGAATTTGATCTGGTTGATGCATGGCAAGAGCGGGCGCACATCGACGGCAGCCGCCTCTTTCATGTTCGGACATCGAAACTTGAACGTCAGCTCATGCTCGGGACGCGGCACGCCGTTCTTGTAAAAGGTTCGCCGTCTCAGGATGAAATTATGGTTGTAGAGGCGGAATTTCGGAGTATCGAAAAACAGCACCTCGCGAACGTGTGGGTCTTCGCCCTTGCCGGCTTTGCGCAGATCGACGCCGACCGATTTCGCGACATGGCGCGTGAGCTTCCAGAATTTATGGAATGCCTGCGGTTTGCCGAACCTCGCGGCCTTAAGCAACAGCTTGTATTCGCGATAGTGGATCGTATCCGGATGGAAAATCACGCCGGGCGCGGCGTAATGCGTCGTCGAACTCATTCGCTCTTCACATCTCCTTGCATGGGTTCGTGCTCTCGACGCGACGCGCTCAGGGGTCGATCAGCACTCCGGGATTCAGGATGCCCTTGGGATCGAGCGATTTCTTCGCGGCGCGCAGCGCGGATGCGAATCCTTCGGGGCGCTGGCGGTCATACCATGGGCGATGGTCGCGGCCGACCGCATGATGATGCGTGATCGTGCCGCCGAGCTTCATCAAAAGATCCGAGACCGCTTTCTTGATCTCGTCCCATTGCTCCATCTCCGATCCGCGCCTGCCCGGCGCGAGCACCGTATAGTAGGGCGCAGGGCCGTCGGGATAGACGTGCGTGAAGCGGCACGTGACAGTGCCCTTGCCGCACACGCGCGTGACCGCGTCGCGCGCACATTCCATTACCCGCCGATGGAATTCGGGAAAACGTTCCCACGTTATCGCGGTCTCGAACGTGTCGCTCACCATCCCCATCGCGATGACCGTGTCGCGCAGATACGGAGCGTTGAGAAACGCATTGCGCCATGCGCCTGCAGCGCCCTCATGCGTAGCTTCCTTGTCAGTGCGCGTCTTTGGCGCTTCCTTCGGAACAATACCGCCGTTATCGGCGCAGCATTGGAGCGCTCGATTCATCCACGGCTCCAGCGGATGGTCCGCCGACTCGAACGCGAGCACCATCACTGCCTGATCGCCGTTCGCCGCGCCGGAATTCAGCGCCTCGCCTTCGTCAAGCACGCGACAGTTCGCGGGAAACAGGCCCGCCTGTCCGATCTGCCGAACCGCGGTGGCGGCCTTCATGAAGTCGGGAAACGGGATCGACGCGCCGATACGAAACGTCGGGCGATCCTGAAGGCGCATCCACGCCTCGGTGATGATTCCGAGGATTCCCTCCGAGCCGATAAACATCCTGTCGGGACTCGGCCCGGCGCCCGAGCCGGGCAGTCTGCGCGATTCGACGATCCCCGTCGGCGTGATCACGCGCATCGATTCGACGAAATCATCGATATGCGTGTAGTTGGTCGCAAAATGCCCGCCTGAGCGCGTCGCGATCCATCCGCCGAGCGCGGAGAATTCGAACGATTGCGGAAAATGCCGCAGCGTCAGACCATGCGGTTTAAGCTGTTCCTCAAGCGCAGGCCCGAGCACGCCGGCCTGGATTCGCGCCGCTCGCGATACCTTGTCGATCTCAAGCACGCGATCGAGCCGACCAAGATCGATCGAAACTGCTCCCTTGTATCGTCCCTCGGCAGGCGCTTCGACTCCTCCGACGACGCTTGAGCCGCCGCCGTATGGAATCGCCGCGAGATTCGCGCCGTCGCACCATTCGAGCACACGCACCACCTCGGCCTCGTTGCGCGGGAAGGCGACAATGTCGACAGGATTCGGAAAGTATCGCCGGAAAACGCGGACGCCGTCGCGGAAGCTTTTGCCGTAAGTATGTCCCGCGCGATCGGCAACGCCAGTCGAGCAAATCTCTTTGAGCGAATCGGGCGCGCTAACGCGCGGCGGGCGCAGCTTGAGTTCAGCTTCGGTCGGAGGCGGCGTGATCTTCACTTCTCCCAGGTCGAATCGCTTGGCCATCCGCTCCGCCAGATGCTTTTGCTGCTCGGCATTGGGCCCCTGATCTTCGTAACCCCATCCCCAGAATTTTCGCTTGCGCTCGGCCATGATTGCGCCTCCTCGGAG
>DASPQU010000274.1:0-8604 GCA_035624805.1 Binataceae bacterium (SeqCode)
TAGGTCTTCGAGAGAATCGGCGCGACGATATTCCCGCCGAAGGCAGCCTTGAGCGCCACCAACCGGCCTTGCGAATCGAGTTCGAGTCCGATCGCATCGCCGGTCAAACCTAGGCCGAGATCAGCAGCCAGCCTCGGACCCCAATCGCGTCCGCGTTCGCTGGCCGAAACGAAAATCCCCCATGGCCTGCGCTCTCGCGCGAGGCTCCCGACGGCGCGAGCGACACTGTCGGGCGAATAGCCTTCCAGTTCGGGAGCTTCGAGCACGACCATGCGATCGGCGCCGTAACTCGCAAGAACACCGGAGTGCGACGCTGACGACGCTCCGATACCGATCGCGATCGCTGCCCCGCCGAGTTGCGAGGAGAGACCGTCGGCGCGCGAGAGTATCTCGAGCGTCGCCCGGCTTACTCGGCCCGCCAGATTCGTCTCGACTACGACCCATACGTCGCGTTTCGCAGCCGATGTGCGAATCGACGACGAAATCGCGCGCCGAGCGGACTCGCGAGGTGTGAAGGCTCCGCGTCGATCGAGATGCTCGATCAGCGAAGCGGCGGCGCGCTCGGGATCGGCAGCGTTGATAAAGGTGCAACTGGTTTTCGGAGTTTCGACGGCGCGAATCTCGCTCACCCAGGTCGGCGACCCTGCGAAGCCGAGTTGCGATGAATCGATATCGAGCTTGTCCGCGCCAACGACTTCGAGCGGTTTCGATTTTGCCGCTTCCGTCGCGCCCGCCTTGACCTTTATCGGCTGCGCGACACGCTCGGCGCACGTGATCAGGCACGGCATCGCGGTTGCGATTTCTTCGTAACCCTCGTCGCTTTCGCGTTCGGCTTTGATCGCCGCGCCTTTGATTTCGAGCTTCCGCACGCCGGTCGCCTGCGCAATTCCCAGAATTGCCGCAACCTCTGGACCGACTTGCCCGGTCTCCGCGTCAAGCGAATACTTGCCGGCCAAAATCAGATCGAAAGCGCGCGGCTTGAGCCACGCAGCCAATGCACGCGCCGTGGCGAGAGTGTCCGCTCCAGCAAACGCGCGATCGGAAAGCAGCACGCCGCGATCGATTCCCATCGCGAGCGCGTCTTCGATAGCGCCGCGAGCCTGCGCCGGACCCATCGTAATCACCGTCGTATCAGCGCCGAAACGCCCCTTGAGCTCCATCGCGAGCGCCACGGCTCGCAGGTCGTAAGCGCTGATGACGTTGTCGCCGTCACGGCGAATAGTTTTCGTGACAGGATCGAAGTTGGCGTCTTCGATAAGCGGAATCTGCTTGATCAGAACGGCAATTTTGAGCACTTATTGATGCTCTCCTTTTGGCTGTGCGCCCGGCCGCACGAAATTAGCAGGCATCGCGGCGGCTGCGAAGCCGCCGCCGACGGCGCTCGCCGCCCTTAAGAACTGCCCCTCGATCAGATAGGTTCGCGGTGTGAGGTTGATCCGATCAATCATCCTCGGGGTGTGCCTTACCCTCGCATTCCCGATTGCACCCGGGGCGGCGACGAGTTCTGCTCCGGCGCCGATGCGAATCGTTTCGCTGGCGCCCTCGATTACCGAAATTCTTTTCGCTCTTGGCGCGGGCGATCAAGTTGTAGGTGTATCTGAATACGACGATTATCCGCCGGCGATACGAAGCCTGCCTCGAGTCGGTTCGTTCCTCACGCCGAATATCGAAGCGATCGCCGCGCTGCGCCCGTCGCTTGTGATCGGACTCGGGATATCCTCGAATCAGCGCGAGTTTCATGCGATCTCTGCAATGGGATATCCAACGCTGATGGTCGAAGACGACCGCTATGCGCTCATCGAGCGCAGCATCATGCAAATCGGCGATGGTATCGGACGCTCTGACGAAGCTTCCGCGCTGTGCCGCAAACTCGACGAGCGCGTGCATTCGATCAGCGAGCGCCTGCGGGATTTGCCGATGGTCCCAACGCTGATGCTGGTGGGCCATCAGCCGGTCGTCGCCGTCGGCGCAGGTACCTACCTGGACGATCTTTTGAAGATCGTACACGCCGATAATATCGCCGACAACACGCGCCAGCAGTGGCCAACTGTAAGCATCGAATACGTCGTCGCGATGCGGCCGGAGGTGATACTCGACGGCGAGATGGGAAGCGAATCGGGCGCGCCCGCTGGATTCTGGAACGCTTATCCGACGATACCCGCGGTCAAAAATCATCGCGTGTATGGATATCCGCAGGATCCGGTCCTCCATCCGGGGCCTCGCGTCGGCGACACTCTTGAGATTCTCGCACGGCTGATCCATCCAAATGCTGATTCGGAAGCGAAGCGATGACGTCGATCGAGAAGTCCGCAGTGCTTGAACCCGAGACGGCGCATCGATTCGCCGCGGACTTGCCGGATTTCGAGGGCGCGCATCTCACGTCGCGCAAAGCCGCGTTGACGCTGGCGCTACTCGGCGCAGCGCTGCTCGTGGTCGCAATCGCGGCGACCTCGTTCGGAAGCGTGCACATCAATTTAATTCGCGCGTTGGCCGATTCATCCAGCTCCGACAGCGCGATTCTCTATGGCGTTCGGATCCCACGCGTGCTGATGGCGATCGTTATCGGCGCGGTTTTGGCGTCGGTCGGCGCTGCGCTTCAGGCGCTCGTGCGCAACCCTCTCGCTGAAGGAGGCATCCTCGGCATCTCCGGCGGCGGGGCGCTCGGCGCGATAATCGCACTCATTCTTGCCTCGCGCGTGGGAGCGCAGGACGTGATCGTTCCTGTCGCCGGATTCGCCGCCGCGCTGCTGTCGACGTTTGCCGTATATCGGACGGCGCTGGTTGCGGGACGTATCGAGCCGTTCACGCTCCTGCTGGTCGGCGTGATCTTCAACGCGTTCTGGGGCGCGGCGATCATGATCATCAACAGCGTCGTGAACTTCTATTACGCGCACAGCATCCTGTTCTGGCTGATGGGGAGCCTCGAAGCGCCCAGCTATCGCGAAGTGGCGATCATCGCAATTACCGGGACCGTTGGCTTCGTCATCCTGATGTCGCGCGCGCGCGACATGAACTTGCTGAGCCTGGGAGACGAAGCAGCCGCAGAACTGGGCGTCGAGGTTGACCTCGTGCGGCGGACGATATTCGTCGCCACATCGATCATGATCGGCGCTGCAGTTTCGGTCAGCGGGATCATCTCGTTCGTCGGGCTTATAGTGCCGCATATGCTGAGGCTCGCCTTCGGATCGGATTATCGATTGCTGCTTCCCGCATCGATTATCGGCGGCGCCGCGTTCATGGTCGCTGCGGATTTGGCGGCTCGCGTGATAATCGCACCCGCCGAGGTGCCGGTCGGAGCAATCACTGCATTGTGCGGCGGTCCGTTTTTCATCTACCTGCTCCGCCGACAGGAGACCCGGGCGTTCTCGTGAGCCAGCGTGCTTTGAACGACGGTTCGCAGACGGATGCGGCGCTTCGGACGATCGACGTTCGCGCCGGATACGGTTCCATTGAGATCCTGCACGGGATTTCGCTCGCAGTCGGCACGGGCGAGATCGTCGCGATCGTCGGGCCCAACGGAGCAGGCAAATCCACCCTGCTTAAGGTGATGAGCGCGACACTCGCACCGTCGGCAGGGAGCGTCGAACTGCTGAACCGACCGCTGGCTGAATACGATCGGCGCGAACTCGCGCGAACGCTGGCGATCGTCGCGCAGGAAAATTCCGTCGCGTTTCAGTTCACGGTTCTTGAAGTCGTGCTGATGGGGCGCGCGCCGCATCTGGGGCCGTGGCGATTCGAAACCTCGCGCGATCTCGAAATCGCGCGAGGGGCGCTGGGGCATTTCGATCTGATATCGCTCGCCGCACACCCTATTCACGAACTCTCGGGCGGCGAGCGCAAACGCGTTTTCCTCGCGCGCGCAATGGCGCAGGAGCCTCGCGTAGCCCTGCTCGACGAACCTACGGCGTTCCTCGATATGAAACACGTGACTGAAATCTTCACGCGCTTTCGCGAACTCTGTTCGAATCGCGGACTCGCCGTCGTCGCCACGCTGCACGATCTCAATGCAGCCGCGATGTACGCCGATCGCGTGCTTCTGATGAAGAATGGATCTTCCGTCGCGGTCGGACCGCCCGACGAGGTGCTGACGGTCGAAGCGCTGCGCGATGTGTACGAAACCGACGTTTATATCGGCAGAAATCCGGTCAACGGCGCGATCACTGTTCTGCCGGCTTCTCGCGTGTAGCCGCGCATTGCCCGCGATGTTCGGCGTGGTTACGATCTAATTGATGTTTCGCAATGGTGCGCGTCTCACTCTTGTCTTCGATGCGGACGACACGCTTTGGGACTCGAACATCCATTTCCTTGAAGCATTCGAAGATTTCGCGTCGAACATCGTCGCGAGGGGTCTCGAATCAAATCGCGACCGAATCAGACGCGTGATGTCCGACGTCGAGCTGGACCTGATCAAGACGCTCGGGTACGGACGTCGCCCCTATGTCGCGGCGCTCCATCGCGCGGCGCGGGAGATTGCAGCCGAATTCCACAACGAAGAACTGACCGCCGCGATCGAGCGCATCGGCGAACGGCTGCTGGGGCGTCGATGCGAGCTTCTGCCTGACGTCGCCGAGACGATTCCGGAGCTGTCCGACAGGAACACGCTGATTCTCTTCACCAAGGGCCAGCGCGACGAGCAGCTCGAAAAGCTTCAACTGTCGGGACTGGCGCCCTACTTCAGCCGGGTCGAGACGCCGCGTGAAAAAGACGTCGATGCGTATCGCCGTCTCATCGCGGACGCGGGTCTGAAACCGGCACAAAGCTTTATGGTCGGAAACAGTCCGCGCTCCGACATCAATCCCGCGGTGCGTGCCGGATTTCGCGCGGCAGTTTACGTTCCGTATCCGCATACCTGGGAATTCGAGCACGACGAGATCGACCCGACAGATCCGCGCATCGTGAAAATTGAGACGTTTCGCAGACTGCGCGAAATGTTCTAAGATTGCCCGACAGCCGGATGTCTCCCAAGCAAAGTAGCGCTCGAGCCCGCACCCAACCGCTTCATACTGCCGCAACGCCGAAAGAGAAGCGCCCGCTGCCGCTGCGTCCGCTCCATAACCTGTGGCGCAGGACGATCGATCAAATCGATGTAACGCGCGTGACGCTGCCGGTGCGAGGGCTTCCCGGCGCGCTTTCCGGCGTCGTCGCGTGCCAGATGAGCGATTTCCACGTCGATCGCGACGAGGATCTCGAGCGTCTTCATGGCGCGGTGGAGCGAATCAATCGCGAAGAGCCGGAACTGGTTTTTCTGACCGGAGATTATTTTTCCGGGCCGCGAACGATGGAGCACTACCTCGACGAGTTCACCGGCGCTTTGTCGAGGCTCGCGCCGAGAGTCGGCGTCTTCGCGGTCGCGGGAAACCACGATCACTGGTCCTCCATCGAAAAGATTTCCCGCGCGCTCGATCGGGCGGGTATCGACCTGCTTGCGAACTCGAATCGTCGCATCCGCATTCGAAACGAGCATCTGGTCATCGTCGGAATCGACGATCTCTGGTCGCGACGGGCGGAACCTTCGCGCGCCTTCCAGAATGTTTCTCACGGCGACGCGACTATCGTTCTCGCGCACAATCCCGACACGGCTTTGTACGCGCGCCATCTGCACCCGGGCGTGATGCTTTCCGGACATACGCACGGCGGCGTCGTACGCATCCCGCTGTACGGCTCACCGCTCAGGTCGATCCTCAAGATCGGCAAAGAATACTACTCGGGACTGAATCGCTACGGCGACTTTTTTATCTACACGAACCGCGGATTGGGAACCTTCTGGGTGCGTATTCGAATCAACTGCCGCCCCGAAGTTTCGCGCTTCAAGCTGGCGCCGATCGATCAGAGCATTGCCGTGGACTCGCAGACCGCTGCTGCAAAGACGGCGCACTCCGCGATCGAATCCGGAGCCAGGCGCCACCGCATCCGCCCTATATCGCTGCGCGGGACGCGCAGGCGCAAACGCTCGAACTGATTAGATGGTCGATCTCGCGATAACCGGCGCATCAGTGGTGACGCCGTCGGGGAGTCGCGCAGCAGATATCGGGATCGCAGCGGGACAAATCAAATCACTCGCTGCGCCAGGTGCGCTCGGACCGGCGGCGCGCACCCTCGATGCGACCGGCATGATCGTGATGCCGGGCGTGATCGACGCGCATACGCATCTCGATGCTGAGATGTTCGGATCGAAATCGGCTGACGATTTCGAATCCGGCACAATCGCAGCGGCATGCGGCGGCGTCACGACGATCATCGATTACGCCTTCCAGGCGCCCGGGGGATCGCTGCACGACGCTCTCGAGAAGTGGCGGGACAGGGCGGAGCGCCGCGCGACGATCGATTACGGCTTTCACGTCGCGATTCTCGATCCGACACGCGCGACGCTCGAGGAGATACCTCGCGTCGTCGAGCAGGGCGTGACCAGCTTCAAGATTTTCATGATGCGCGGCTTCGAGGAGCGCGCCCGCGATTTTCTTCGCGCGTTTCGCGCGGTTGCGGACAGCGGCGGGATCCTGACGATACACGCCGAAGATGAGCATCTGATCGGTCACTGCACGGATCGCCTCGTCCAGGCCGGATGCACCAGCGTCGCGCATTACGGCGCGAGCCGCCCGCCCGTATCAGAGAGCGCGGCAGTTGCGCGCGGGCTCAAGATGGCGGAGGTGACGCAAGCACCCGCATATTTTGTTCATCTCTCCAGCGCCGCTGCGATTGACGAGATACGCAGGGCTCGCGATCGCGGAAGCTTCGTGCTCGCGGAGACCCGGCCAATCTATCTCTACCTGACTGAGGAACGCTTCCTCGAACCGCAGGGCGAGAAGTACGTCGGACAGCCTCCGCTGCGCGGCCACTCGGACGTCGAAGCGCTGTGGAAGGCGCTCGCCGACGGGACGATCGACGTGGTCGCCACCGATCACTGCAGTTGGTCGCTGGAGCGCAAGCTCGCCGCGCAGCGTTTCACGCGAATTCTGCCCGGCGTGGCGAACCTTGAAACATTCGTTCCGATGCTTTACAGCGAAGGCGTCGCCAACGGGCGCATCACAATAGAGCGGATGGTCGATCTGGTCGCAACGAATCCCGCGCGCATCTTCGGAATCTATCCCCGCAAGGGCGCGATCATTGAAGGCGCAGACGCCGATCTGACGGTGTTCGATCCGCACGCCCGCACCACGATTCACGCATCTGCGATGCATTCGCGAGCCGATTACGATCCGTTCGAAGGATTCGAGGTTACCGGATGGCCGGCGTTCACGATTTCGCGCGGTGAAGTAATCGTCGAATCGCGCGAGCCTCGCGCCAGGGCGGGACGCGGTAAATTTCTAGTGCGCGATCGCTTCCGCCGCGAAACGATCCGAATCTGAACTCGCATCAACCTGTCGTCGATGGAGCGAAAGAAATGGCCGAAACCACAGTTGCGATCGCCGGGGGCTCCGGTTTTATCGGTCGCGCGATAATCCGCAGACTGGGCGGAATCGCGGGCTACAATGTCATCGGCCTTAGTCGCTCGCCCGAAAAGGCCGCCGCGCGAATCAAAACCGGCAATTCGCGATTCGTTCGCGCCGAAGCGACGATGCCGTCGAGCCTGGAATCGGCGCTGGCCGGAGCAAATGCGATCGTCAATGCCGTCCAGTTCGAAGGTTACCCGGTTGAGGACCCGAAGCGCGGACTGACGTTCGAGCGCGTCGATCTCGGGGGCACTCGCGCACTGCTCGACGCGGCGAAGAAAGTCGGTGCAACGCGTTTCATTTACATCAGCGGCGCCGCCGCTGACGAAACCAGTTCGCATCCGGGCTTTCGCGCCAAAGGGCTTGCTGAACGTGCGGTTCGCGAATCGGGGCTCCAATACACGATATTCAGACCGTCGCTCGTTTACGGCGCGGAAGACAAAGTCGTCAACATGCTGGCAAAGGCGCTGCGCTTCGCGCCGGTCTTCGCCGTCCCCGGTACCGGACGTCAGAAGGTGCAACCCGTGCTCGTGGACGATCTTGCCGCGTGCGTCGTACTCGCACTCGGCGGCAAGGGCATCAACGGGACTTACGAGGTTGGCGGGCCGGACCTGATGACATTCGACGAGATGGTCCGAACGATCATGGAGGTAACGGGACGACGGCGTCCGATCGTGCACATCCCGGAATCTCTTATGCGCACGATCGGCGGTCTCGCGGAGAAACTGCCGAAGCCGCCGCTGTCGCGCGACGCGGTGACGTTCGTGACCGCGGACAACGCGTGCGACACGGAACCACTCGTCGCAGAGTTCGGCATAACCCTGACGCCGATGCGCGATGGGATCCGGTACCTGGGCGTATAGCTGCACGGATCGACCTTCCATATCAATCCGGCTGTCCGGTCGTTCACTATTAGTTAGCGCCGACCGGAAAAGAAAGAGCCGGAGGGCGTTCGCCTCCGGCTCATCCTTCAGGTTTGGTCAGTATATACGACAATGCGCCACGTTGACAGCCCCGGAATCGGGAGCAAATGATCGCGCGTTCCATGGAGGGGGACGCAATGAATCAGCGCGCCGTGGCCGTCGGCCTCGATTTTGGAACCACCAACAGCGCGATCGCGATCGCCAAACGCGACAATCCGCCGCGCCTGGCGGGCTTCGCATCGATCGACGGG
>DASPQU010000275.1:0-3214 GCA_035624805.1 Binataceae bacterium (SeqCode)
GGTTGCTCGAATTCCTTGCGCGCCTGCTCGACGCTGTCGGCGCAGTAGACCATGCACAGCGAGCCGATATCCTTCTTTGCCGGATCGTGTCCGCCTTCGCGCAGCGCGTTGCGATACTTGTCGAGGAGATCCTCGGCGCTCTTGCCCTGGAATCCGAACACGGGCGCACACAGGAGGTTGAATCCCCACTTGCCGACCATCGGGAAGGTCGCGTCGGAGATTCCCGCAACCCACACGGGCGGATGCGGTTTCTGCAGCGGCTTGGGCCGAACTTCGAGATTCTCGATATTGTAGTGAACGCCTTTGAAGTTGACCTTCTCGTTCGTCCACGCGCGCAGGATCACCTCGAGCGCTTCGTTGAAGATGCCGCGCGATTTCGTCTGATCGACCTGGAAGCCCCCGTATTCGAGCGGCTGATAACCGCGGCCCACTCCGAAATCGACGCGGCCGTCGCTCATCAGATCGAGCATCGCGAACTCTTCGGCGACGCGAATCGGATTATGGAACGGCAGCACGACGACGCCGGTACCAAGCCGGATTCGTTTGGTTTCGGCAGCGATCGCACCCAGCGTAACCGCGGGCGATCCGCAGTAACCGTATTCGCTGAAGTGATGCTCGGCAGGCCAGATCGAATCGAAGCCGAGGTCTTCCGCCGCCTTCATCAGCGTCAGTTGTTCCTTGACTATCTGGTACTCGGTTTTCTCGATTGGGTTCTCGAACAGATGCAACATTCCGAACTTCATAGGCAGCCTCCTACATTTTCCACGGCCCAGCGGCCGGTTAATCGAGTAAACGACCAGATAGTCAACGAATCAGAACCTGCCGACACAATTTGCGCGCAAACTCACAAGCACTGTATCCGCGGGATACAGTGCCACTATCTGCGCCACTACGACCTGTCGCGATCGGCTAATTCGAGATCGCGAATTCGCTTATAAAAAGCGGCCGAACCTGTCCTGAATTCCGATTCAGTTCCGCTGAGTCGCACATCGCGTGCCATCGTTCGCCGTTTCCATACCGATCGGTTAATTGACGAAATAAATCGCGACGCGTGGGTTTTGCCAGCGCGTACCGACATCGCGTAAATTCTGTTCATGAACACGCCCGCGATTCAGAAGTACGTAAACCGGCTTTGGGACGAATCGATCATCGCCGAACTATGCGAATACATCCGCATCCCGAATAAATCCGTCGCGTTCGATCCTCAATGGCGCGAGCACGGCCATATGGAACGCGTGATTTCGCGCTTCGAACGATGGGTCCGCGCGCAAAACGTTGAAGGATTGCAACTGGAAGTCGTTCGATTACCGGGCCGGACTCCGCTCATCTTTATGGAAATCGCGGGGGCATCGGACGACGGCTGCGTGATGCTTTACGGGCATCTCGACAAACAACCGGAGATGGCGGGATGGCGCGCCGGGCTCGATCCGTGGACGCCGGTGATCGAGGGCGATCGTCTTTACGGGCGCGGCGCCGCCGACGACGGCTATTCGATTTTCGCATGTATCGCAGCGATCTCCGCGCTCAAAGCCGAGAATATCCCGCACGCGCGATGCGTGGTGATTATCGAGGCATGCGAAGAGAGCGGAAGCACCGATTTGCCCGCGTATATTGAACATCTAGCGTCGCGAATCGGAAATGTTCGCCTTGTGATCGGCCTGGACTCGGGGTGCGGCAACTACGATCAGCTTTGGTGCACGACGTCGCTGCGCGGGCTCGTCGGCGGAACGCTCAAGGTCGAGGTCCTGAGCGAGGGAATCCATTCCGGCGCCAGCGGATTCGTGCCTGACAGCTTTCGTATCGCGCGTCAGCTTTTAAGCCGCGTCGAAGACGAGAACACTGGACGGATTCGCGGCGAGGAGTTCTATGCGGAGATTCCCGACGCGCGCCGCAGGCAGGCGGAGCAGATGGCGGCGGCGATCGGCGACCATCTCAATGACGAGATACCGTTCGTCAAGGGTATGCGGCCGGTCGACGACAGCGCGGTGGAAAATCTGCTCAACCATACGTGGCGGCCCGCGCTCGCGATCGTCGGTGCGGAGGGACTTCCTCCTGCCGCGAATGCCGGCAACGTACTGCGGCCGTCAACCTCGCTGAAAGTGTCGCTCAGAATTCCGCCGACCTGCGATCCCAATATCGCGACGCGCTCGCTGACGGAATTGCTGACCAGCGACCCTCCATATGGGGCGCACGTCACGTTCGAGCCGAATTGGGGGGCGCGCGGATGGGACGCTCCTGCAACCCCGCCATGGCTTGATCGCTCGCTGGACGATGCCTCGAAGGCTTTTTTCGGAAAGCCCGCCGCATACATGGGTATGGGCGGAACGATCCCGTTCATGAGCATGCTTGGAGAGCGTTTTCCCGACGCGCAATTCGTGATCACCGGCGTGCTGGGACCGCATTCGAATGCGCACGGTCCCAATGAGTTCCTGCATATCCCGACGGCGAAAAAACTGACATGCTGCGTTGCGAAGATCATCGCAGATCATTTCGCCGGAGGCGCATGACGGCAGCGAGCGCAAAGCGGGAACATCGAGCTGACGAGACTCGACTACGTGGTCCAAACGCCTTCAGTCACGTAGTCCGCATCGGCGATACTATCCGTCGCAAAACGAACTACTGGACAGCTGCCGTCCACGCACTGCTGGCTCACTTGCACGCGAACGGATTCACCAAAGCGCCGCAAGCGCTGGGGTTGGATAACCAGGGGCGAGAGATACTTTCGCTTGTGCGCGGGATCGTTCCCGAGCATCCGCGTCATCCCTGGAATTTCCGCAGCCGCTCCTCTCTCGCCGCGACGGCACGGATGATTCGTGAGTTCCACGATGCTGTTGGGACGTTCGCGCCGCCAAGCGACGCGCACTGGCGCGGGATTTCAGGCGCGCCGCCGGGTAACGATGTCATTTGCCACAACGATTTGGGTCCGTTCAATACGGTTTTTCGCCGCGGGCAGCCGGTCGCGATCATCGACTGGAACAACGCCGCACCCGGTTCAAGGATGTGGGATGTGGCATGCGCTCTTTGGCGATTCACTCCACTGTGGGGATCTGACGCGTGGTGGGGTGGCGACTGGACAGGCAACGGTTGGAGGCTGCCGCTGGAAGTCAAGGCGCGCAGAATGAAGCTCTTCGCTGAGGTCTATGGACGCAGGTACTTCCCGCGTTGGGCGAAAGTGCTCGATTTAATCGAAGCGCGCATGCGCTCCTCCGAGTTG
>DASPQU010000276.1:0-8095 GCA_035624805.1 Binataceae bacterium (SeqCode)
CCACGAATCGTTGGTCGGTATCGTCAGAATTTCGACGCCCTTGATCGGACCGAGTTCCTTCGCCGCGTCGTAAGTCATCGATCGCGCAATTTCGCCCTGCTCGCGATCTTTGACCAACAATCGCACCGGCTCGAACATCGCGATTGACGCTGCCATCCTCGCATACGCACGCGGGATGAGCTCGAACTTGCCGGGCCACGTATCGGGATTGTGCGGCCACACGAGATACGTCGCGAGGTGCGGTTCCCATTCCGCCGGCATCCGGTATCCGCCGAATCGGGCGCGATCTGTGCTGGAGATGGACGACACGTCAGGAACGATAGCGGCGCGTGAGATCCTGGTAGGCGTCAACGCGGCGATCGCGCAGGAACGGCCAGTTGCGCCGCGTGTATTCGATTCGATCGAGATTGCACTCGACCACGAGGGTTTCTTCGTTCTTCTCCGAAGCGCTCGCCACGACTTCGCCAAACGGATCGGCGACGAACGATGAGCCCCAGAATTCGAGCTCGCCTTCGATGCCCACGCGATTCACCGCCGCGACGAATACGCCGTTGGCGATCGCATGAGCGCGCTGAATCGTCTTCCACGCCTCAAGCATCTTGACGCGATCTTCGGGCGTCTCGCCGTGCCACCATCCGATCGCCGTCGGATAAAACAGTATCTGCGCGCCGCTCATCGCAGTGAGACGCGCGGCTTCGGGAAACCACTGATCCCAGCATACGAGCACGCCGAGTCGTCCGTGCGCCGTCTGATGCGAGGTGAAATCGAGGTCGCCGGGCGTGAAGTAATATTTTTCGTAGTAACGCGGATCGTCGGGGATATGCATCTTGCGATAGCGTCCCGCGATCGCGCCGCTTTCGTCGATGACGACGGCGGTATTGTGATAGAGACCCTGGGCGCGCTTCTCGAAAATCGACGCGACGATCGCGATTTTGCGCGCGGCAGCCAATCGTCCGAGGGCTTCGGTGGTCGGACCGGGAATCGGTTCCGCTAGATCGAAAAATCGCGAGTCTTCGACCTGACACGGATAGTGCGAGCGGAACAACTCCTGAAGGCATACCACGCGTGCGCCGCGCACGGCTGCCTCCTCGACACGCGCGATCGCCTTGTCGAGATTGAGTTTCGGATCGGCCGCGCAACTCATCTGAACGAGTCCGATCGTGGTGCGCTGAGCGGATGCCATCGATTATCGTGATAGCTGATGCATCGCGGCCACGCCAGCATCGGCGGACCGAGCGCGTCGGAACTTCAGGGAATCGATCGAGCGAGACGAAGCGCCTCGCGGGCAGCATGCGGAACAAGCGCGGCGATTTCCGGCGAAAGCGCCGCTCCCGTGCGATTCGCACCTGAAACTGCGATCGCGACGATTTCGATGTGCGGCGCGATTCGATCGGGATACGTCGCGCGAGCGAGTTCGATCGCTTCGAAAATCCCCAACCCGTGCGTCGAAAGCAGTCGCTCATCTTTTGCGGAACTCTGTGATATTCGCATCACACGCCCGGGCGAGTGCGAATCGAGGAGCGCATCGATGATGACAACGGGATCCGCGCCGTCGGTAAGCAGTTCGACAAGGCGGCTCGGATCGGCGAGTTCGGACAAATCGACGCCGTCGTTCGCGCCGGTTCGCGCGATCGCGCGAACCACTTCAATACCGACGCCGTCATCGCCCGCCATCGGATTACCGACGCCGATAATTCGTGCGCGGCGCGTCATTCGCTTTCCAGCGTCAGCTTGAGAAAGTGCGTCGCGCACGAGATGCACGGATCGTAATTGCGAAGCGCGTGCTCGGCCCGAGCTGTCGCCGCTTTGTGCTCCATCGCGATCAACTGCGGCGCGAGTGCAACGAGGTCGTCTTCCATCGATTTCTGATTCTGCGACGTTGGAGGAACGATTTTCGCGTCACGCACGATGCCGTCTGCACCGATTTGATAGCGATGATACAGCGCACCGCGGGGAGCCTCGGAGCATCCGAAGCCGACTGCCTCACGCGGCGCAACTTCAACAAAGCTCTCGGGCGCCTCTGCGTAGCTGTCGATAATCGCGATCGCCTCGTCGAGCGCCTGTATCACTTCGACGATTCGAATCAGGATGCTCATGAACGGATTACGGCACGGCACGGGGATTTTCAGTCGTCCGGCGGTCTCGCGCGCGAGCGGTCGAAGCTGGTCGAAATTGAGATTGAAGCGCGCCATCGGCCCGCACAGGTATGCGTCGCGGCCCTTGATTGTCGAGTGCAAAGCGTTGGAGCGCGCGACGTGATGCTCTTCAAAATGGGCGTCGTAGTCGGCGATGTCGATATCGAGGCCGTGATTTGAGATCAGTCGCCGTCCGATAAGCGGGTAGCCGTCATCGCCTCGCACAGAAACGAATTCGTAGTCACGTTCGAGGGCGGGAAAGTCGAAGGCGCGCAACCAATCCGCCGCCGCAACCGCGTCCTCGAGCGCGGCGGCAAGCTCGGGACGAAGCTGCGCAAGTTCTGCACGCGTGGGCGCGCGATAAAATCCCCCGACGCGCACGTTCACCGGATGAATCGCGCGGCCGCCGACTGTATCGACGATCGCGTTGCCGGCCTTTTTGATGCGAAGGCCGCGCGCGATCATTTCGCGATGCTCGCGCGCCATCGCGATCGCGTCGGGAAAGCCAAGAAAATCGGGTGCGTGCAGCATGAAGATGTGCAGCGCGTGACTTTCGATCCATTCGCCGCAGTAAAGCAGCCTGCGCAGCAGCGCCAGGGCGCCATCGACGCGCACGCCGGCAGCGTCCTCCATCGCGGCGCAACTGCTCATCTGGTACGCGACCGGACATATCCCACATATGCGCGCCGTTATGTCGGGAACTTCGAGCCACGAGCGCCCGCGCAGGAACGCTTCGAAAAAGCGCGGCGGCTCGAAGATGCGCAATTCAACGTCGCGAATTTCGTCGCCCTTGAAGCGGATGCGCAGGGCGCCCTCGCCTTCGACACGCGCGAGACAATCAACTTTGATCGTTTTCATATTCTCGCGAGGCGTCTGCGAACGGCGTCGATGCCGCGTTGAAGGTGCGCAGGACGCGCACGATTTCGTCGCGAGGCACGCCCGCCGCGCTCCACGCTTTCATAAGAGCTGCGATATTTGTCGAATCGGCCGGGCCGAAGCATCCGTAGCATCCGCGCGCGTACGACGGGCAAATCGCGCCGCATCCCGCGTGTGTGATCGGGCCGAGGCAAGGGACTCCGCGCGCAACCATCACGCATACAGTGCCGCGTCGCTTGCATTCGACGCACACCGGATGGACGGGCGTATGCGGCGCGCGCCCGGCGAGCATCGCTGAGATCACATCGAGAAGCTGGCGACGATCGATCGGACATCCCCGCAACTCGAAATCGACGCGCACGTGATGGGCGATCGGCGTGGAGCGATCGAGGGTGGAGATGTATTCGGGCTTTGCGTAAACGATCGACGCGAATTCGCGAACGTCGCGGAAATTTCGCAGCGCCTGGATTCCCCCCGCCGTCGCACACGCTCCGATTGTGATGAGGAATTTCGATGCGCGGCGGATTTCCTGAATGCGCTCGGCGTCGTGAGGCGTCGTGATCGAACCTTCGACCAGCGCCATGTCGTACGGTCCGCGCATCACGGCACTGCTCGCCTCGGTGAAGTTCGCGATTTTCACTTCGCCGGCAAGCGCAAGCAGTTCATCTTCGCAATCGAGGATGCTTAGCTGACATCCGTCGCACGAAGCGAATTTGAAGACTGCGAGTTTCGGACGTTTGCGGGCGGTTGCCATTCAGAGCTCCCGTATGCCCAGCATCGGAGCGATTTGCGGCATCGGAAAAACCGGGCCGTCCCTGCATACAAACGTGGGCCCATACTGACAATGGCCGCAGGCGCCAACCGCGCATCGCATGTTGCGTTCCATCGACATATAGATTCTCGCGCCGTCGAGTCCTCGCGAGGCGAGATCGCCGGCGACGATTCGCATCATCACCTCGGGTCCGCAGATCATGGCGAGCGCGCCCGACGGATCGAAGCGGGCAGATGCGATTAGATCGGTGATAACTCCGACGCGTCCTTTCCATGAGAGTTCGCCGCGATCGACGATCGAGTGAACTTCGAACCCATCCGGCCCGCTCCAGTTGGCAAACTCGCGCGCGAACAGAAGATCATCGGGCGTGCGCGCGCCGCACAGCACGATTACGCGCCTGGCGGCCCCGCGATTGCGCACAAGCGAATAGATGACGGGTCGCAGGGGAGCGAGACCGATTCCGCCCCCGATCAGCAGCACGGTTTCGGCGCGCCTCGCTTCGTCGATGGGCCATCCGCGTCCGTAAGGGCCGCGCACTCCGATCATCGCACCGCGTTTCATTGCGTCCAACGGATGTGTGATCGATCCAATCGCGCGAATCGTATGCGTGAGAGTGTCGCGCTTTTCGGGATCACCGCTGAGCGAGATCGCGACTTCACCGGCGCCGAAAAGATAGAGCATGTTGAACTGCCCGGGCGTGAAAATGGACGCCGGATCGGGATTCTCAAGATGCAGCGTCACTACGTCATGCGTCTCGCGAGCCGCGCGCGTAATAGGCACGAAGTGCGGCGTCATCGGACCGTGAAGGCCGGGTGCGGACACGTTTCGAATCGCTTCAGTCACGTGGCCGCCTACAAATTCACCCGATACATGTCGAGCAGTTGAAGCTGACTGCGCTCGAGATGGCGATCGATCTCGCGCAGGAAGCGCTTGAGCAGCTCATAGCCGAGATCGTGATCCGCTTCGCACTTCGCGCGCAGACACGGGCCGTCAAGCGCGATGGCCCGCACGGGTAGAACCGCGCGCGCGTCGAACCGCCATCGATAGGGAGGATACAGCCACGCCCAACCGAACATCTCGCCCTGCTCAATGGTCGCGACCAGTGTCGTTCCGCGATCGGGAAGATGGGTTTCGAGCGCGACGCGACCCTCGCGCACCAGATAAGCGGCTGCCGCCGGTTCGCCGGCTTTGAAGACAAAATCGCCGCTTGCGAAGCGAACGTTGCGGGCGCATCCGGTCATGAATTCGAGATGCCGCTCCTCCATCGATTCCAGAAACGGATGCTCGCGGAGTAGTCGTTCGAGGGTTTCCATTTTTCTAGTCCTCCGTGCCGGATCTCTGCGTCCGACGCGAGTCGCTCGCGCGAATTGCCGCAGCTTCTTCGGTGATATCGATTCCGACCGGACACCAGGTGATGCATCGACCGCATCCCACGCATCCCGAACTGCCGAACTGATCGATCCATGACGCGAGCTTGTGCGTCATCCATTGCCGATAGCGCGATTTAATGGACGCGCGGACGCTCCCGCCATGGAGATGCGAAAATTCGGTCGTATGGCAGGAATCCCATCGCCTCACGCGCTCTGCAGTCGAGCCGGAGAGGTCAATGGTGTCCTCGACATTGGTGCAGAAACAGGTCGGACACACCATCGTGCAATTCGTGCACGACAAGCATCGCGACGCGACGTCGTCCCATCGCGGATGTTCGAGATTGGTGTAGAGCAGTTCCTTGATGCCATCGGTTTCGAGTCGCCGACCCATCTGGTTCGCGGTGCGATCGGTAACGGCTCGTGCCGCTGCGACGTCAGATTCCGTTGCGCTCCGAGAGCCTAAATTTTCAATTACAGCCGCGCCTCTGGGGCTGCCGACTTCGACGAGGAATTCGTGAGAATCGCCATCGATGAGTTCCGTGATCGCAAGGTCATACATGGATGTTGCTCGCGGACCAGTCCCCATCGATACGCAAAAGCAGGTGCCTCCCGCATCGGAGCAGTTGATCGCAACCAGGAGCATCGATTCACGCTGCGCGGCGTAATACGGGTCCGTATGTGTGCCGCTCATCGTCACGCGATCCATAATCGCAATCGCGTGAAGATCGCACGAGCGGACGCCGATCAGCGCGATCTTCTCGGGTGCGGGCATTCCTTCGACGAGACCGATCGTGCCGCTGGGATCGCGGGCGGCGCGCCACAATCTCAGCGTGGGCGGAAGGAGATGTTTTTTTGGACTGTGCGGACCGACGGCGAAGCCGAAGAACGCGCCGTCGTCGCGACGCTTCAGGCGGTAGGTCCCCGCATCCTGAATTTCTGTCCATCCGCTCGGCAGATCGCGCGCGCCTGAGATTTCGGCGAAAACTATGGCGCCTTCCCGAACTGTCGGGCCGAAGGTGCGAAAGCCATCGTTGCGGATATTATCGAGCAGCGAGTCGAGCGCATCGCACCCGATAACAACCTGATGTGGATTGTGCGACGGCGGCTCCATCGCAGCTTCCTTTCGGAAGGTTCAGCGGCTCAAGCGTCGTGCAGGTCGCAGGTTCCTGTTCGAGTAACAGGTCGCGGGTGCATCAAATTGCGACTGCGTGCTACGCGACGGGACCGCAAAACTCTTCCGATACTGATCTATAGCACGGCCCGCAGAAGCCGAAGGTCTTTTCGATTTCGGGAATCGTTATTATAGCGACCAATGGTTCAGCTACGTCTTCGCATCGATGGCACGCGAATACGAGTCCATTCGAATCCATCGCACTGGTGAGACGTCGAATTTCTTCGATGTCAACGCAGATAGCGCCTTCCACCGAGTCGGCGGAATTCGCGGATCGTGATCGGGAGGCGGCTGCTGAATCCATTTACTTCACCTTCTCTGTCGTGCGCACCGTGATCACGGGACACGGCGCTTCGCGCACGACACGCTCAGCTACGCTTCCCAGAATCAAGTGACCCAAACCTGTGCGGCCGTGCGTGGCCATCACGATCGCGGTTGCAGCGTTGGTTTGAGCCACGCGCAGAATTTCGATCGCAGGCTCGCCGCTGACCACGATGATTTCGATGTTGTCGGCGGCGGCGTTTTCCTTTTTGATGAGGTGCTCGAGGCGCACATGCGCATCGCGCTCGGCGCCGCTGAAGGGTTCGAGGACGATCGGCTGGCCGACAGCGCTTATCGGTATCGGCACGACGTGCAGCAGGATTATCGTGCCGCCACTCTCGCTCGCGATCTGCAGTGCGGTCCGAAACGCTACTTCGGCGTTGGGATTGAAATCAATTGGGCAGAGAATTTTCCCGAACAGTGTCGCCATAAACGAAGCAAACGATCCGGTTTTTCGCCTCGCAACCTTCTACTGAATCAACGTCAATCCTGCAACAGCGATCCACTCGATCCTGCGGCTGCAAAGCTACATTAATTTGGTATTTTCGAAGGTCCGGCCTTAGAGCAGAGAGCATGCCATTTCCGGGTGTTCAAAGGGACGCACCTTGACATTGCGCGGCGGGTCTAGGAGTGAGGCTGTCGCGTTAGGATACACAGATAGTGACCCAGGTTATGTATCGAACGGCACGATCGCAAAAAGTCGGCGGGCAAACAATTGATTTTTGCCCGCCGACCCGACCCGAATATCTCAGGCAGGGACGCTCATCGGCACTCGACGGCCGATCGAGCGAAGGCGACGACGCGGGAGGTCACGCGCGTTCAGCATCTTGAGATGCTTGCGCAAGGCATCCGGGTCGATCTCAAAGACGGCGCACAGGTTTTCGAACGAGAACAGGTCGCGCTGCCCATTCTCGTAGATCCATGCGGAGGCTTCTTCGAAGTCTCTGCGCTGATGGACCGAAACCTGATTAAGATTCATTACATAAGCGCGAATCGCGTCTTCCAGAACCGCAAACAGGAGCCTTAATTCACCATTAAACGAATGACGCCGTGCGACGAGATCGTAATACTGCGTCGGCATCAACGGATGCGCCGCCTCGAAATCGCCGTTGTGGCGAGGGGCTTCCGCCCGGTTGGTGCGCATCCCGACTCTTAGAGCATTCATCGCCGGCTCCTTTTGGGAAAAGGCATTGATTTCCAATGACGAACCGGCCATCAAGCACCGAATGTGCCAAGCTTACATGATAAAAATCGAATGCTTTTTAATGGAAACTTCGATTAAGAAAGCGTGCGCAGTGTGTCGCCTACGGAGACTGTTCGTTACGATCAGATACAGTTTGTGTGTAATGACAGCTTAAGTGAAGGCCGTTTCATCGTTAGACGATGTGAAACGTTCGGGGTCGCGGCCAATTAGATATCCTGGCATTCGGCGACACGGTATTTGCTTGGA
>DASPQU010000277.1:0-4303 GCA_035624805.1 Binataceae bacterium (SeqCode)
GCGGGCAGAATAAGACGCTTACCTCGTAACAACGGCGCGTGCACGACTGTGTGATGCCTTCCCGCGCAATCTTTTGCGGGGAAGCCTTCTCGTTCATTCCTTCCCCCGCAATCTTTTGCGGGGGAAGGTTAGGAAGGGGGAATTAGAACCTCTGCGTTAGCTAATTCGCCTTGATGCCGGGTGGCGATGCAGCCCCGGCGTTCGGCGAGGCGCCAAGCTGCGCGAGCGCCTCGATCGCTGTCTGACGGTCGCGCGCGTACGGATGCGTTTCCAGGAAGCGGCGGTACGACTTGACGGCGGCGTCGCGATCCCCCTCTTTCAGGAGCATCCGCGCAACCCCGAGTTCCGCCGTCATCTGCGCGGGGCCGTCGACAATCGAGGCCTGCGAATACGCGCCCTCGGCCTTCTTCGCATCGCCGAGCTGCTCGTAGATCGTCCCAAGCTGAACCAGCGCCAGGTTCATGAAGATCGGATCGTGCGCTTCGGCCAGATAGGCGACGAGCGAATCCCGTGCCTTCTCGAGATTGCCGCTCTGGTAGTAGCACGCGCCCAGGTAGAATCTCGCAAGCCGCCCTACTTCGCGTCCCGGCTCTTCGGCGGCAAGCTTTTCGAAAGTATCCCGCGCCTGCTGATAGTTCTTCTGATTTAGCGCCGTCAGGGCCGAGTAAAACTGATCGCCGGCGATATTGTCGCGACGGCGCTCGTAAGCGTACGTCGCGATCGCGATTATCGCGGCGGCCGCGACAATTCCGGCCGATATCAGAACCTGATTGAGGTTGGCGATTACGAATTCACGCACGGACTCGACGAACGTCATGAATTCGTCGGGCTGCTTGAGCTCCTTGCGCGTGATGCGTCTTTGATGATGGGTGCGGGATGCGGGCATGGTTGCAGGCGTCGGCGCATGGACCCGCGATCGGGAAAACCGCAGGTCCGGGGCGAGACGCTCAAAAATTACATCTTGTACTTGAAATCCTCGGGCGACATCCGTTCCAGAATCTCCGACCACTTGTCGCGCGAGACTCCGGCCAGATTCTGCTCATTCTGGGGCTGCTGCTCGGCGCTCTCAAGCTCGCTCGAGGCTTCGAGAACCTTCTTGGCCACGTAGATGGGTGATTTGGTCCTGAGTGCCAGCGCAAGCGCGTCGCTGGGACGCGAGTCGATCATGAGTTCGGTGTTTTCGCGCGTCTTCAGGCAGATTTGCGCGTAGTAGGTGTTCTCACGCAGCTCGGTCACCTCGACACATTCCACGCTCGCGCCGAATTCGCCCAGCAGGTGGCGCAAGAGGTCATGCGTCATCGGACGCGCGGGCTTGACGCCTTCAAGCTCGGTCGCCATCGAGGTCGCTTCGAGCGGTCCGACCCAGATGGGAAGCGTGAAGCGGTTGTCGGGGTCCTTGAGCACGACTATCGGCATCTTGGTCGTAGGATCGAGCGTGATTCCGCCCACCACCATCAGAAGAAAGTCTTTCCTGTCAGCAGCCATAGCTGATTTCTTGTCCGGTCTCGCGCTATACGAGCGCTGTACTACGCGTCCGTTTTGCGTCCCTCCGAATATCTTGGAGTAAAGCCATTCGACGGTCAACCTGAGACTGCCTAATGCACGTCCAAGTGTCGCGCTCAGCGCGGCACCAACTGATCCACCACGTGGTAAAGCTGGTTTAGATTGCGGCACTCTTCGACCAAATCGCAATGCGGCGCGTAGCGATCCATCTCGCTGTCGCCGAAACCCCATGTGTTGCGGCTTTCGGGATTGAGCCAGATTAGCCGCTTGGCGCGCTGCTTGATCTCGCGCAGACACCAGTCATGCGGGAGGTTGTAATTATTGCGCGCGTCGCCCAATACGATCACGGTGGTTCGCTTGTTCACGGCGTTGATATGGTCGCCGACGAAAGCGCGGAACGCATGCCCGAAATTCGAATGGGCGTACACATTGATGATATCGCCCTTGAGCGCGATGTCGAGAGCTTCTCTTACGTCGTTGCTGCGAAAGTGCTCGGTAACCTCGCCGATATCGGACACGAAGATAAAGCTGCGCACGCGCGAATAGAGATCCTGCAGCGAGTAAACGAATTCGAGCATAAACCGCGATGCGTTGCGCACCGAGTCGGAAACGTCGCACAGGATTACGACCTGCGGCTTTTCCTTCTTGCGCTGTTCGAACTTCAGCTTGAACGGAATCCCGCCGTATTCGAGGTTCTTGCGCAGCGTGCCCTTGATATCGAAGCGGCCCTTCTTGGCGCGCTTGCGGCGAATTGAGATCACGTTCTTGAGGCGCTGCGCGAGGCGCTGGACCGCCTCGTTCATCTGGCGAATCTCTTCCTCGCTCAGATAGTAAAAGCTCTTCTCGGCGATGCGATTAAGATGCTGCTCCTCGCGCGTCTTGATATCGCGCTTCTCGCGCTCCATCCGGACGTAGCGGCGGATAATATCGTCGAGCGCTTTGAGGCGGCGTTCGAGATATTCCTCCATCCGCGCCTTCATCGCGTCGCTGAGATCCATCTTCTGGAGTTCGTCGCGAAGCTGACGGATTTCCTGCTCGATTTTGTCCAGGCCAAGTTCGCGCGCGAGAGCGCGGGCGAAATAGTTCTCCTCGATCGTGCGCTCGATATTGTTGAGCTTGACCGCGCGCGCCGCCTCGCGAATAGCCTTCTCCATCTTGCCCGACTGGTTCTGCAGGAGCTGCTTGGCGAGTTCCGAGAGCTTTTTGCCCTCCTTCTTGAGCATCTCCTCGACTTCCTCCAGGAACTTCTGAAACTCCTGATCGGACATCGAGAGCGCCTGCTGCACGGCCTGACCTGCCTGCTTGATAATCTCGCCCAGCCCGGAGAAATAGAGATCGAACAACTCTTCGAAGGTCGGGAGCTCGGTCGCCCGCTTGACCATCGTGGCGCGCAGCGCGGCGCGAAACTCCTCGCGCTCCGCCAGCCCTGTCACTTCGGCCGCGCCGAAGGCGTCGAGCGTCTCGGCGAGCGACACGCGGACGCCGTTTTCTCTCAGCAGATTCGCGAATTCGACGAGTTTTTCCTGCATACGATGAGTATGACCGCCCTGCCCTCGGATTTGCCGATAATCGCCCGCTCGGTGGTATTCGTCAGAAAACCCGACCCTGCAACCAAATGCTCGTCCTAGTTTAGCAGATCCTTGTCGCTGCTGGTTTCGGCGCCGCGACGGGCGCGTGCGCGACGCACGTAGTCCTTTAATTCTTCCTGCGCCTTGCGAACGTCGCCCTCGTACTTGACGATCGTGTCGAGCGTGTCGTTGACGAGCTCCTGATCGAGATCCTGGACGTTGAGCAGCGTAAGCGCCTTGATCCAATCCAAGGTTTCGCTGATTCCCGGGGTCTTCTTGAGATCGAGCTTGCGCAGCGACTGCACGACGGTAACGACTTCGTCAGCCAGCTTCTTGCTCGCCTCGGGAACTTTGAGCTGGATAATCGCAAGCTCCTGGTCGCGGACGGGGAAGTCAATATAAAGATGCAGGCAGCGACGCTTGAGCGCGTCCGACATCTCGCGCGCGTTGTTCGAGGTCAGCACGACCAGCGGCATCTGCTTGGCCTTGATCGTCCCGATTTCGGGAATCGTGACCTGGAAATCCGAGAGGAGTTCCAGCAGGAAGGCTTCGAATTCGGCATCAGCCTTGTCGATCTCATCGACCAGCAGGACGGTCGGAGAGCCGCTCGAAATCGCCTTCAGGAGAGGACGCGGCAGCACGAAGCGCTCGGAGAAGAAGACCTCGTCCTGACCGGCAATTCGATCGACAGCTTCGGCCAGTCCGCGCGCGCCGGCGAGAACCTCGCCGATTTTATCCTTAAGAATCTGTGTGTAGAGAAGCTGCTTCGCATACTCCCATTCGTACAGCGCCTTGCCCTCGTCGAGGCCCTCGTAGCACTGCAGCCGGATGAGATCCCATCCGAGAGCGGCGGCAGCCACTTTTGCGAGGTCGGTCTTGCCCACGCCCGCAGGTCCTTCGACCAGGATCGGTTTTTTCAATTCGCTCGCGAGATAAACGACGGTCGCGATCCGGCGGCTCGTGATGTATCGATTCTGTTTGAACCGCTCTACAACGTCGTCAATAGAAGAGAACATCGGCCCTCCTGGCCCGACGCATCCGGCGTTCCGTATGCATCTGTTTCGTAGTTCATCACCATTATCATGCTCCAAGCAGCGGCGAAAAGCGTCTGGGCGAAAAATTGGCGGCTTTTGCGTCAATCGACTTCCGACGACGCACTGCGAGGGCCGCCTCTGTCGGCCACTTGTGCGAAGCGGCTACAGCCTGCCAATTTAGGATGCGGGCTCTGCTCA
>DASPQU010000278.1:0-2094 GCA_035624805.1 Binataceae bacterium (SeqCode)
TTCCGTCGCCCGGCTTTTTCTAACAGCCCGCCATCCTGCGAAATGTGGTTTCGCTTTTTGTACGAAATTACGAAACGAACCCAAATGAGCAGCAGCTAATAGATGCTAATGCGGCTTGTACTAGGCCGAATCTATCAAAGCCGGATATCATCCTATCGCGGCACTACTGGATTCGGTTCACTTTGAGGCGCACTTCGATATCGTCCTTGATGAGCTGGCGTATGTGGCATCCGCGCTCGGCAACCTCGATCAGCTTGTGAAGCCGCTCGTCATCCTCCGAACTCTCGACTTCAAGTTCCACATCAATTTCTTTGACATGGCCCTTTTCGTTGGCCCGCGCGACGATCGCAGCGTGTCCGATATTCGCCTTTCGAACCCGAGCCGCCACTCTGAGCGACATCAACAAGCATCCGCCCAACGCCGAGAGGAACGTGGTCACGGGATCGGGGCCGACCGATGCATCGTCACCCGAAAGCTGCCACGACAACGATCCCGCCTGCACGCTCGTCTCGAGCGTTTCGCCGATCGACTCGACGATGACCTCGCGCGGGCGCGTCGTAATGCGTGACGGTTTCGCCGCGGGTTCCTGCGCTGCGGGAGCGCCGAGGAAATCGGGCGCTTCAAGAATCTTCTTCATACCGGTGGTGAAGCGCGACGCGGCCGCGCCGTCGATTCCGCGATGGTCGTAGGCGATCGCCAGATGCATCGCGGGGCGCACTTCGGCCTTGCCGTCCACGGCAAGGACTTCATCGCGAATCGCGCCGACGAACATCAGGGCCGCCAGCGGAGAGAAGATGACGGGAGTGCCGTTTTCGACACCGTAAGCGCCGAGATTCGATACCGTGAAGGTGGCGCCCTCGACATCTTCGGGACGCAGTTGACGATTCCGCGCGCGTTCCGCAATCTCGGAGACGCGTGCGCTCAACGCCTTCACGTCGAGCCCGTCGGCGTTATGGACAACGGCAACGACCAATCCGTCGGGCGTATCGATCGCTACGCCCAGGTTGACGCGGTCGTAGATGAGCATCTCGCCGTCGCGATAAGTCGCGTTGACGCGCGGGTTCTCCTTGAGCGTCCGAACCGTCGCGGCGAGGATCACGTCGGTGACGGTCAGCTTGGCGCCCGACGCGTTGATCGCGCTGCGCGCCGCCATCGCGCGACTCATATCGACGCGCACCATCTGGACGAAATGGGGAACGTTCTGCCAGCTCGTCGTGACATTGCGCGCGCCTGCGGCTTGAATCCGAGTCAGCTTCTCGACATGAGAGGGCGCAACCGATGATGCAGTGGCGGCTGTCGTCGCAGTACCCTTCGCAGCGATCGCCTTCCTGACGTCGTCTTCAGATATCAGCCCGTCGGTTCCCGTACCTTGAATAGTGCTCAGATCGATCCCGCTCTCAGCCGCAAGCCTCTTCGCTCGCGGCGATGCTGCGACGCGACCGGACGGGGCAGAGCGCGGCGTCGACGCTGTCGCGCCGCTTGCGGATTGCGCCGACGCAACCTGAGCGCCAGCGCCGGACGCCGAAGGGCGCGCGGACGTATACTCTGCTGGCACCGCCTCGCCGGCTGCGGTTATCACGCCCAGGGGAGCGCCGACCGGCGCTATTTCACCTTCGCCGACGACGCGTCGTCCGAGGACGCCTGCGACGGGAGCTTCAACTTCTACTTGAGCTTTGTCGGTCTCGACCGTAAGGATCGGCTCGCCCTCGCGGATGCTTTCGCCCTCGCGCTTGTGCCACTGAATAACGGTGCCCTCGGTCGTGGTGTGACCGAGCTTCGGCATCTGGATTACGAACGCCATCGCGGGTGCCTATCTCCTAGCTCAGGAGCTCGCGGCAAGCCTGGTAGATCTTTTCCTCGTTCGGGATGACGAACTGTTCGAGGACCGCGACGGTCGGGATCGGCACATTCGGAATCGCAACGCGGCGTAGCGGACGATCGAGATATTCGAGCGCCTCTTCCATCAGCATCGCGCCGATTTCCGCGCCGACCCCCAGCGTCTTGTAGCTCTCTTCCGCCACGACGATCTTCCCCGTCTTCTTGACGGAATCGATAATCGTATTGCGATCGAACGGCACCAGCGTGCGAGGGTCG
>DASPQU010000279.1:0-3380 GCA_035624805.1 Binataceae bacterium (SeqCode)
AAGGCGCTCGGGCGGCCGAATCGGCCGATGGACGATCAGATCATGTGTCGCATGAACGCCGCGGACGACCTCGTCGGCGCGCAGTCCCGACCGATCGTATTGGCGTCCGAGCTCGACGACGACCGGCCACTCGAAACATACCGGGAAGAGCGGATGCGCAACGAGATTCTTCTCGTCGCGCGTGTCCATGTATCACGGAAGAAGATCGTCAAGCGCGGCCGCATACGCCATCGACCATCGCGGATCGATTTCGGCGGCGGTCGCATCGACGGTGGTCCCAACCAGCGAAGATCTGAGCGGCATCGCGCGTCGCCTTACGGGTGCGCCTTGACGAAATCGATCACGGCCTTGTTGAACAGGTCCGGATGCTCAAAGAAAAACAGATGGCCTCCCGGAAGTTCCTTGAGGGTCGCACCGGGAATGCGCTGCGCGATTGCACGCGAGTTGCCCGGCGGAACCAGCCGATCGCCGGTTCCCGTAATCACCATTGTCGGGACGCGAATCTCGCCGAGTCGCGCAGTCGCGTCGAATCCCATCACGCCCTGCGCCTGACGTGCGTAGGAATAGGGCGGCGCAGCGAATTGCGATCGGATGGCTTCGTGCTTTCGCATGATTTCGGGCTGATGCGCAATCGCCTCGTCGGTAAACATGCCCCGTAGTTGTATCTTTTCTTGCTCTGGCGTCGCGAGCGTGCCCGCAAGGAGCGCGGTAATCATCTCGGGGGCGGGCTGAACGACGCTCGATCCGCCGCTATGCGTGCATCCGGGATTAGAGCGCTCAGGCGATTCTGATACGCGAGCGCGAACTCCTGCGCAATCATCCCACCCATCGAGATTCCCAGCAGCGCGCATCGTTTGATCGAGAGCGCGTCGAGGAGTCCCGCCGTATCCGCCGCCATCTGCGCTATCGAATAGGGAGCGTCGGGCTTGTCGGTGCGTCCCGCGCCGCGATTATCAAAAAGAACGAGGCGAAAGTGTTTCGACAACTCCGGGGTCTGCTCGCTCCAAGCAAGCAGGTTGGAGCCGAGGCCGCGGATCAATACGAGGGTCTGCGGCGCGTCGCCGTGGATTTCGTAATAGATTTCGATATCGCCGATGCGTCTTCTGGGCATGAGCGCAATCTAGCGCGCCGCCGCATCGGGGACCAAACCGACTGGTATCTATCTCTCTAGTTGTCCTCGCTCAGGCCGGCGCCGTCGAGTTTGACGCGCATCCGATGCCAGTCGCCGTGCGGCGCAGAGATATCGGTCGAGAAAAAGAAATACACCACCGGCGGAGTATCATCCGTCACGCCGATTAGTTTAAACGCGTCGCCCTCGAGCTTCGACGCAAGCGCGGTTCGCTTGGCGCTCTGGCAATCGAAGACGAAAACTCCGCCCTCGCCGTAAATCGCGGTCGAGGTATAAACCAGCTTGTTGTTCTTGAGCCAGGCGAATCCTGTCGCGCCGTTGATGCTCTGGACCGTGCGTCCGTCGCGCGTGATGCTGAGCACGTGATATTCCCCTATATCCGCCGTCGTGAAGCTCGCGCCGCATCGCTCGTTGCGCGACTTGAACGTGCCTTCCGTATCGATCGCCTCGACCGCCAGCGTCGGAGCGGGCTTCTCGCCCGCGCGAGCCGAGGCGATCGATCCGATCCACGCGATTGCCGCCAAGGTGATCGCGATTCCGATGCGCCACCGCTGTTCAGCAACGCAGCCGACATGCCGCGCCGTCATCCCGAACACCGCGCCTTGGCTGACGTGGCTTCTTGTTTTGCGCAAGGTCGCTTCAGACCCCCTTCCTAACCTTCCCCCGCAACTGAACGCGGGGGCAGGGATAGAGGACGCCTTCTCCCGCAAACTTGGGGCAGGAGAGGATCCGCTAACATGATGCCCGTGCTCTGAGGTAAAAGCATCCTACGGAGCAATTTCTATGGCCGGGACAGTCAAGCTCGATCCCCCCTTTCGCGCCGAGCATATCGGAAGCCTGCTCAGGCCGCGCGAACTCAAAGACGCGTTCGCAGCCCATGCGCAGGGCAGGATTGGAGACGGCGCTTTTCGCGAAATACTCGAACGCTCGATCCTAGATGCGATCCGGCTTCAGGAGGATGCGGGCCTGCAAACCATCACCGACGGCGAGTTCCGCCGCGTCGCATGGTCGACGGGGTTTATATCCGCGCTTGACGGCCTCGAATCGCGTCCCTCGCTGTTCGAGTTTCACGACGCCGCCGGCAACCTCCAGCGATGGGATACGTGCTACGCCGTGGGACGCATCAGCCGCCCGCGCGGCATCACGACGGACGAGTTCGAATTCGTCCGCCGCCATACGAAACGCACGCCCAAGGTTACGATGCCGACTCCCAGCTTCCTGCATTTCTTTCGCCTGGGAGATTGCGCTGATCCGAAAGCGTATCGCGATATCGATCAGTTCTGGACGGACCTGATCGCGATCTATCGCGAAGAAATCGCTGCACTGGCGAAAATCGGCGCGACGTACGTGCAGCTCGACGAAGTGCCGATCGCGATGCTGTGCGACGAGCAGGTTCGCGAGCGTATCCGGACGCATGGCCTCGATCCCGATGCGCTGCTGAGCCGTTATATCGACGCGGTCAATCGCGTCGTCGCGGACAAGCCGCCCGGGATGACGATCGGGATGCATCTGTGTCGCGGGAATCTGCGCGGGCGATGGATGGCGTCGGGCAGCTACGAGGCCGTCGCCGAGCGGCTCTTCAACGCGACAGATGTCGATGGATTCTTCCTCGAATACGATTCGCCGCGCGCGGGCGATTTCTCCCCGCTGCGCTTCGTCCCGAAAAACAAGTTCGTTCGCCTCGGTCTGGTGAGCAGCAAGAACGCGACGCTTGAGGGTGCGGACGATCTGATGCGGCGTATCGACGAGGCCTCGCGTTATGCGCCGCGCGAGAACATGGGCATCTCGCCCCAATGCGGTTTCGCAAGCACGGTCGGAGGAAATCCGCTCACGATCGACGACGAATCCGCCAAGCTGCGCCTTGTCGTCGAAGTCGCCCGTCGCGTGTGGGGCTGAGAACGGAAATCCTCCCGCACGTCGCGCTTGAGGAAATCCACGCTTGATGTGAATATTCGCCGAAGAAGTCCCCGTCGGCTTCGTGCCGACGCGATCACAAGGAGAAAGTCAGATGCGCGCCGCAGTGATGCGAAACAAGAAGCTGGTCGTTGATAATATCCCTGTTCCGACGCCGGGTCCCGGCGAGGCGCTGGTGAAGACTCTTGCCTGTGGTATCTGCGGCTCGGACCTGCATACGCTCAAGTTCGCCGAAAAGCTCGTCGAAGGCGCGCGTCGCTCCGGCGGCGTGTTCGTGATGGATCTCAGCCGCGATGTCGTGATGGGTCACGAGTTCTGTTTCGAAATTGTCGACTAC
>DASPQU010000280.1:0-8591 GCA_035624805.1 Binataceae bacterium (SeqCode)
CGCCTTTTAATGTCCTCGCCCCGTCGGGGAGAGGACGGCGCGAAGCGCCAGGTGAGGGTCAGCTTTGCAGCGCGTCGCGAATAGCGACGGGCGATTCAAGTAGTCGCGCGCGAAATGATGCGCGCTGCGTGAGGACCCTCACCCGGAGCAAAAGAATTGCTCCGACCTCTCCCTGTCCGGGCGAGGTTCTGCAAAGGCCAACTCAGCCGGAATGATGTGCTGCGCGTGAGCCTAATCGCTCCCCATGTACTGGGGGTGAAGCGTCAGGACCTGAGACTGCGAGTCGTGGGGAAAACTCGTTGCCTCGAATGACGGCGTCGTAATCTTCACGCGCACGTCGTTGGAAAATCCGAACTCTTCCTGCGGGATGCCCATCCAGTTCTTGCGCATCTTTCCGGTCATGTCTTCGTCATGGAAATAGACGACCGCGTAGGTTCCTCCGGGAAGAGGGCCGAATTCGCAGGATGCGCTGCCGTCGTGAATGGGTCCCGATGCGCGACGGAATACCTTGCCGCGATCGTTCGGAAAGCCGTCCGCAGAGTTAAACAGAACGCATCCCACGCGTCCTTTGTTGTTGCGCAGCCCGACGACGTTTGCCGTCAGAGTCGCGCCACCCGACGCTGAAGCGTCGCCGGCGAACGCGTCAGCGGCCACGACGAGGCTCAAGACAAGAGCGCTGAAGGCGAAGGCGGCTTTTCCGCTTGGCGGCATATTGGTTGAGAATTCTGCCCCGCCCGACGGCGCTCGTCTAGCGCCTCGGACCGCGCGCGCGTGCCTCGGCAGCCCTTTGCTGCGCCCGCATCGCCTCGGCGGGCGTCATAATCAGATGGGGTTCTTCGGCGCGCCGCTCGCTCTGCTCGGCGATCATCGTGCCGAGATGGGTCTGCACCAGGGCGCGGAAAAACGGAACGTGAGCGAGGTCTGCGCCGTCACGAATCCTGGCTGCAGCTGCCGCCGCCCAGCCAGCCTGCTGACGCCTCCCCGTCTTCATCATGTAGTAGGCGGTGTTCTCGAGACGGCGGCGCAGTCTGCGCGCGCGTTCTCCCGAGATGAGTTCCCTGACCGCGCGATCGAGAACCGCCATTATCCGCTCCTGTTGGGATGTCGGACTGACGACTATCAGGCTTTCCTGCGCACGATTGACTTCGTCGAGATACGTTTTGAATTCGGAAGGCGGGATACGAATCGACGCGATTTCAAGTTCCTTCATAAGATCGGCGGACGGCTCCGCTGCGATTTCAGATGCAAACTCCGCGTATATCGGATGGGGCATGTCAGCCGGAGGCGGCGGTGACGCGATCGCTTCGGCCCGTATCTGTAGGAAATTGCCGACGCGCGCGCGGCGCGATTCGGGAGTATTGCGATAAGCCTCGCAGACGATGAAATCTGCGAGCCGCGGATCGGTCTCGACCAGCTTCATCTCGGCCTCGCGTTCGAGGCTCTCGCGCTGCGCGCGGAACTCGCGGCGCGAGAGATTGGTGGCGTTCGCTCCCACCAATCCCTCGGTCTCGCAAACGAGAGCCCAAACCCGGATCACGCCGCCCTGCGGACGAGATTTCACAAGCCATACGATTTGCGCGCCCTCAGGATCGACCGGCGACATGAGCGCGATGAGCCCCGGTTCCGCGGCCGCTGGCGGTACAGTCTGCGACGGCGCCGTTTTGAGCGCCTGCGACGGCTTGATGCCGCGCTGTTCGAGTCGAAACAGCGAGCGCCGGATTTCGCGTCGCAGCGCTCCTGACGCGTGTGTTTCCATCTCGGCCAGACTGTCAGCCGCTTCCTGGGATGCGATCGAGCCGAGCGCCCGCGCTATCGCCGGCGCGCTCACGCCCGGCGCGCTTTCAAGTTCACGCAGCCTGGCGATCGCTTCGGATGCGGGCGCGGACGCATCGAAGCCGAGTTCGCGCAGTTTGAGGTCGTCCTGATCGAGTTCCCTCGGATTCGCCACTTTGCTTTGTCGATTTCCCTTTGCGAAGTCTGAGCGCCAAGTCTCGCACGCCGGACACGTCGCGGCCAGATGCGGGCGGTCGGGTTTTCGATCATCGCGGCGAGAGCTACGCTGAGGCGATGAGGAGTCTCGAAGTGAAGAATCTCGAGGCGAAATTCCGGTTACCCGACTTGGATAGGGCGCGGCGGCGGGCTGAGGCGATCGGTTATCGATTTGAATGCGTTCTCATTCAGCGCGACACGTTCTTTCATGTTGCGCGCGGCAAGCTGAAGCTTCGCGAAGAAGGAGAGAACGCCTCGCTGATCTACTATGCGCGCGAAGAAAGCCGCGACGACCTCGCGCTCAGCACGTATGAAATCGTCGCGGTGTCAGATGGCCCGAAGATGCGCTCGATACTCGCAGACGCGCTCGGAATTCTCGCCGAGGTGCGCAAGCATCGCACGCTGATGATGCGCGACAACGTCCGATTGCATCTCGATCGCGTCAAGGGGTTGGGCGATTTCGGCGAAATTGAGGCGGTGATTGCTCCCGGTCGTGATCCCGAAGAGAGTCGCGGCGCCGTGAACGAACTTCTTGCCGCGCTCGGTATCGCGCCCGACGCTCTGATCGGAGTCTCGTACTTCGAGATGCTGTCGCGCGACTGACGACTTCGAAGTGGGAAAAGACCCGCTTCCTCGCCTTGGCCCGCAACGAATCGCGGGGGCAGGGACAGACAAAATAACGCCCGCCGCTTTTCAGGCCGCGTTGCCGAAGAAATTGTGGAACAGCCGATCGAATGCTTCACCGACCTGAGCGCGATTCGTCGGGGAATCAGGCTGATCCATCGCGTCCGCCAGCTCCGCTGCGTGCTTCCGTAAGTCGGCGATTTGAACGTCGCTCGTAAATCCGACGGCGTTTCCGTCGCTCAGAAAGCTCGCCATCGAGCCGAATCCGGAGGCCACATCGCGCAATCGATGCGCCGCTTGCGGCTCGTCTTTTTCCATCGAGTAGGCATAGATGAGCGTAACGACGTCCATCCGGGCCGCATGAAAGCGCTGCTCGTCGAGACGCGCCCGATGCGCCGCCATACCGGCATGCGTCAGCATCGCGCGCATCTCATCCGAGTTCGGCATTTTGTTGTTGATGGCGTTTTTCGAGAGCCATCGGCAGTTCTCGATGAGGGTTTTGGAATAAATCTCCTGCGCGGTTTTCTCGTCGGCAGGACTGCCAAGCGTCACGACGGATGAATCGATCGTTCCGCCCCATACGTGTACGAAGCCGCGATCGCGCATCTGGATGAGAAACGGATCGTCCGGCGCGAGCGGCAGGACGTATGCCTTGATCCCTGCGGAAAGCTCGGTTGCCGGATCGTGAAGCGGTTGGACTTCGACCCAATGTCCGCGCTGCAGAACGACCGGAGTATAAACGGCGATCGCGGGAGCGAAGGATGTTTCATAGACCTGAAGCAATCGATCGTTCAGATGGTTTTGGTCGATCACCGAGGCTAACGCCCGCGCCTCGTTCCACTCCAGCATGCGGGGAAAATGAAGTCCCGCGTCCCACGACGCTTCGGCGAGGATGTTTGGGACGTCAAGCGGCCAGATCGTGGCGATTGTCACGATCGCGGTCGCGAACGCGACGCGCGCGCGTCGCGATTCGAACTTCTCGGCGAGATATGCGAGCAGCAGTCCGGCGAAGACGGAGCCCGCCAGAGCGCCTTGCATGATGAATCGCGAGTAGTCCTGAGCGACCCAGCTAATCGGCGCGAGCGCCCACGCGATCAGAAATGTATTGCGCGGACGGCGCAGTAGAATCCAGACGAAACCAGCTAGACCAAGACCGTCGAGCAGCAAATCGGCACGTAACGCTTCGTGGCCGTGCTTTCCGCGATACCATCCGAGATTTCGGATGAAATGTATCGTGTAGGGCGCCGTCAGGATCGCGGTGGCGATCCCGACGATCACGAGCGAACGCCATCGGCGCTCGATCGCAGCCGCGATCGCGATTCCAAGCGGAACCGTGAGATATCCGCCAAGATGCGTATAGCAGGCGAGCGAAGTGATCGCCGTTGCGAGCGCGAGGCGGTCTTCGAGAAAAAAGTGAATCGCCCAGGGCGCCGCGATAAAGAGCCATCCCGAGGGAATTCCGACGTAGAATGATCCCGATACGAAGGCGCTGCCTGCGAGCAGCGCGACGGCGAACATCGCGGCGATATCGCCTCCAAAGCGGCGCGCGAAAAAGTAGGCGGTATTGACAGCTGCGCACCACTGGAAGACGCCGAGAATCGCGTTGGCAATGACAAAGTTGTCAGGCTTCCCGCCGAGAATGCTTCCGAGGATTGCTATCGCGATATGGAGCGCCGGGCCTTGCAGGTTGGGGCGGCCGCCCGGCCCGAAATTGATATGGTCCCACCACGCGACGCCGTGATGCGCGTACCATTCGGCGAGCGAGACGTGATAGCCGGCATCCACGGGAACGCGATAGTCGGGAATCGATATCGCGAGCAGGATGAGGTTCGCGAGAAAAATCGCGAGCGTGACGATCCGCGCCGCGCTATTGCGGGTCGACTCCATCGAGTCCGCACCCGCACTACGCCGGCGATTCGACTTTCAGCTTCGGGCTGCGTTCCGGCGGCAGATTGTCGTAGAGGTCCGCGACGAGGTCGGAGCGGATTTTGGCCGCGCCTGGATCGTGCCACAGATTGTGCCACTGCATCGGATCCTCGCTCAGGTTGTATAGCTCGCCCTCGGTTCCGTCGTATCGAATGTCGGCCATCGGGGCCGTTTGTCCGCGTGCCTGAAGAATCGGGGTGAGATCGAAACCAACGTCGCGCGTGCTCTTCTCGTAAACGGTGCAGACCCATCCGTCGCGATAAATCGATCGCATATGCATCCCGATTTGCGCGAACTGGCTGTCCCATTCGGTGATGACACGCTGGCGTCCTGAACCGTCGGCGACGGGAAGCGGCTTGCCCTGAATCCAATCAGGAATCGCCACGCCCGCGATTTGGCAAAACGTCGGAGCGAGGTCGAGCTGTCCGACAGGATCGGTCACAACCGCCGGCGTCATTCCAGCTTCGGGCGCGGGACGCCAGATCATTGGCAGGCGCATCAGCGCGTCGACGTGATACGGACCCTTGTATACGAGGCCGAAATCACCCTGAAGCTCGCCGTGATCGGTCGTGAAGAAAACATCCGTGCGAGGCTCCCATCCGCGCTCCGCGATCCGCTTGAGCACGCGTCCGCACGCCTCGTCGATCAGTTCGTTCTCGACGTGAACCATCGCGTTGATCTCGCGCACCTGATCGTCCGTCATCTGACAGGGAATGAACGTCGTCGGACCGCCTTCGGGATTGCGGAATCGCCCCTCATACCAATCGAGCCAATGGCGAGGCTTTTGCGCGAGAATCTTTTCGATCTTCTCGCGCGATCCGGGATGGCCCGGCGGCAGATCGAGATCGCGCCATTTGATTCTGCGCGCCTCGGCCTCGGGCGGATCCCACGGATGGTGCGGATCAGGAAAGCTCATCCACACGAACCAGTTTTCGGCAGGGTCAAGCGAGTCCAGGAATGCGATGGTGCGATCCGCCACCCAGTCGGTGTGATAGTGTCCGCGCGGAATCGGATTGTATTTGACCTCGGGCGCACCCGTATCGCCGCCGCCGACGCCGCTTAGCAGCGGTGCGAATCCGCTGAGATCCTCCGGATGGTTGTTCTGAAGCCATGCTGAGTAATGCCATCCGCCGGCAGGCACGTGCATCGCGAGTTCCATCCGCTCGAAGCCGCGCCACGGCCCGGTATCCGCCTCGCGCCCCATCGTGTTTTCGTGCCACCTGCCACCGAAATCGAACGCGGGCTCGAAATGCGCCTTACCCAGCAGCGCTGTGCGATAGCCGGCCTTGTCGTGAAGGCAGGCCGCTACGCTGGGCGCATCGACCGGGAGCGGGACGCCGTTGGCGAACACCCCATGAGTGCGGACGTACTGCCCCGTGATCATCGTCGAGCGCGCAGGCATGCATACGACGTTCTGGTTATGCGCGCGCCGATAGTTGATCCCGTTCGCCGCGAGACGATCCGCGACCGGCGTGCGCGCGATGCGGCCGCCGTTGCATCCGAGCGAGTCGTAACGTTGCTGATCCGTGGTGATGAAAAGAATGTTTCGTCCCATCAGGTTTTCCCCGCAGGCGCGATATCTCCGGTTGGCGCAGTCGCGTGCAGCTCTCCGCGGATGAGGGCCTCGTCGCGAAAATGATGAATCGCCTGGTACTCGGGACTGGTCACCATGCCAATGAATGCTTTGCGCGACGGATATTCGACGAGGAGGATCGCATCCCAATCCGGATTTCCGATGACAACTTCGGTAACGGGGCCGGCGTACACGACGCGCGCCCCGATGTTCTGCAGAATCGGCGTAACATGCTCGACGTACTTCCGATAGGATTCGACGCCGCCGTCGGGCTTGAACTTGAGCAGGTTGAGCATCACGACCTTGCTCGGGTCGGTCGATTGAGCCAGTGCCTGGACTGCTTCGGGGCGCGGAACGTTGGAACTCATTTCTCTTCTCGACTCCGTTTTCTAGCGATGCTCACGCATCGCACGATTCAACACTTCACAAATTGGCTTCAGCACTCTCGGTCGCTGATGATCTCCAGCAGGCGCTCCGTGATGCGCAAGGTCAGCCCCCAAATCGTCTGACCACCATAGAGAATCGCGGGAAAGTGCGACGGCGGACCGCCATCGCGCTTCCATTCGTAGGTTCCGCGATATCGTGAATCCGCCAGCGCAGGTATCGGCACTTCGAAAATCTCGGCAACCTCACGGGTATCCGGGCGCATCGCGACATGGCCGTTCAGAACCCCAACAAAAGGCGCGACGACCACTCCGCTCGTTAGAGTGCTCATCGTCGGAAACCCGCCCAGGACATCGACAGAGGCGGGTTCGATATTCACCTCTTCCCACGCCTCTCGCAGGGCCGTATGAAGCAGCGTTTCATCGCTCGGTTCGACGCGCCCGCCCGGAAAGGCAACCTGTCCGCGATGGCTCTCAATATGATCGGCGCGCCTGATGTACACCAGATTGAGTTCGCCGGCCCGCTCGATTATGGGAACCAGGACGGCGGCTTCGCGGCGATGAGCCGCCGGCGCCGGGCGATCGAGCGGGTCGCTCTTATGAAGTGCGCGGCGCAGCCGCTCGATATTGCGATGATTTCGATCCTGATGAACCATTCGCCTCCCGATTCATGCTGGGCAATACTGCAAAACCCCGTCGGCGGCGGATAGCATAGCACGGGAATTGCGGAAACGACGATGCGGTGCCTCATCGGCAGATATCACGAGGTTGCGCTCAAGGGGCGCAATCGATGGCGGTTCGTCGAGCAGGCGAAGGACAATCTCCGCGCGATCTTTGCCGACCATCCGCTGGCCAACATACGCTCGCAAGGGCCGCGTCTGATGGCGGAGCTTCCCGACGATCTCGACGACGACGGCGTCGCGGAGCGCGCGCGGTACCTTTTCGGAATCCAGAATTTTTCAATCAGCTATAGCGTCCCGCTCGATCTGGAAGCGATCAAGCGGATGGCGATTGAACGGGCCGCGACTCATCCGCGCGGCAGCTTTCGCGTCAGCACCAAGCGCGACAACAAGAGATTTCCGCTCAACTCGATGGAAATCGATCGCGAGGTAGGCGCAGCGATCGCCGAAGCGTTGAACCTGCCGGTCGATCTCCATACGCCGTCGTTCGCCGTCTCGATCGAGATCATGCCCGAGTGCGCGTGGGTATCGTCGGGCAAAATCACAGGCGCCGGCGGGTTGCCGCTGGGCGTGACGGGACGCGGAGTCGCGATGCTGTCGGGTGGAATCGATTCTCCGGTCGCGGCGTATCGAATGATGAAGCGCGGGCTGCGGCTCGATTTCGTCCATTTTCACGCGCATCCGCTCGTCTCGCGCGCGAGCCGCGACAAGGCGGTCGAGCTGGTGAATATCCTGACGCGATATCAGGCGCATTCTACGCTGATGCTGGTGCCGTTCGGAGGCCTCCAGCGCGAGATCGTCGCCGGAACGCTGCGTCCGTTGCGCGTTGTGCTGTATCGCCGATTTATGATGCGTATTGCGTGCGAGCTCGGAAAACGCACGGGAGCCTCGGTGCTGGTAACAGGGGAGAGCCTGGGGCAGGTCGCGTCGCAGACGCTGGAAAACATGACCGTGATCGAGAAAGCGTCGTCGTTGCCGATCTTTAGGCCGCTCGTCGGGATGGACAAGAACGAGATTATCGAGCAGGCGAGGGCGCTCGGTACTTTCGAAACGTCGATCCTGCCCGACGAAGATTGCTGCACGCTGTTTGTGCCGGAACATCCCGAGACGCACGCCGAATTGCGCGAGGTCGAGGACGCGGAGAGCCGCTTCGATATCGCGCGGATGGTCTCCGATGCGGTCGCCGCAACGGAAGTCGCGCGCGCGAAGTATCCGTAACCGTCGCGTCTCGAACAACACGTCGATTGTCGCTAACGCTTGCGATGGCGCGGCGCTATAGTCGGCGCACCAGGAGGAGTCGCTTTCCATGCTCTGCCGGGAACTCAATCACTCCAAGTGCAAGACATATCTGGTCGCATCCGAGGACGCCCGAACCGCGGTTCTGATCGATCCGGTCCGCGAAAAGGAGGGATTGTA
>DASPQU010000281.1:0-4969 GCA_035624805.1 Binataceae bacterium (SeqCode)
CGAAACGCCGCCGGTTGCCGTCGCGCCCGCGCCTGCAACTGCTCCCGCAGCACCCGCGCCCGTGAGCGCTCCGTCGCCTCAAGTCGCGAGCGCTCCGCCTCCGCCGCCCGCCAGCGAACCTTCGCCCGGCTCCGCACCGGCGCCGGAGAGCGCCAGTCCGCGATTCCCGGCCGGCGGGGCAGAGGTTTCTTCCGCCGGCCCGACTTCGTCACGCCTGATAAAGAGCGCCCCCGCAGCGCCCGTGGAGGAATCGACCAGGGTCGAATCCAAGACGCCCACTGAGTCATCGTCGCGCAAGGAAGTCGCAAGCGCCGAGAAATCATCGACGGGGCTCAGCAACTCGCCATTCGCGGCGATGAGCGTAGGCAGCGGCCACGGCCCTATCGATATCAAGTCTGATACAATGTCGTTCGACTACAAGGACAAGTCGACGGTTTTCAAAGGACACGTGCACGCTGCGCAGGCCAACGGCGAGCTGACCTGCAACACCCTGAAGGTGCTGCACGGCGCCGATCTTAACGACATCAAGGAGACTATTGCGGACGGTAACGTGCGGATCAGCCAGGGAACCAAGTGGGTCAGCGGCGATCACGCCGTTATGAATCAAGCCAAACAAACGGTGATTCTGACCGGTAATCCGGTCGCGCACGACGGGAGCGATCAAATCGCCGGCTCGAGAATTACCGTGCATCTTGACACTGGAAAAATCGAGGTTGAGGGCGCGAGGGTGGTCATCTTCCCTCGTCAATCGCAACCTGCCGATAATACCAATCGCACCAATTAGCATCGGTCGGGTATGGCACTTGAAGTAAAGCTTGGACAGGACCTGCGGCTTCGCCAGCAACTGGTGATGACGCCGCAACTCCAGCAGGCGATCAAAATTTTGCAGCTTTCGCTGCCCGAACTCGAGGCAGTCATCCAGACCGAGCTCGAGCAGAATCCGCTCCTGGAGCCGCTGGACACGAGCCCGGCGGAAAACGCTCTGGAAACAGCGCCGGCGCCCGACGAGGAATTCGCCGAAAAGTCCGACGGCGAGATTCTTGAACCTTCCGACGAAGCGCCGGCAGCGGCCGACGACAACGACGTTCCCGCAGAGTGGAATCCGGCGCCCGAAAACGGCGTTGATTCCACGCGCCCCGAAGCTCACGACGCTGCCACCGAGATAGGCCAGAACGATCGCCTCGATCGCCTCGATTGGCGCGAATACATGGAAAACTACTCGAACAACTGGCAGGAGAACGAATCGTCCGACCAGGACGAGGAGCGCCGCCAGACGCTCGAGAACACTCTCACTCGAAAGACCTCGCTCGAAGACCACATGATGTGGCAGCTCAGGATGTCGGAGATGTCCGAGGCCGATCAGCGTATCGGCGCGACCATCATCTACAACCTCAACGACGACGGCTATCTCGAAACTCCCGTCGAAGAACTCGCCGCGCAGCTCGAAACCAAACCCGAGAGCGTCGAGCGCGTGCTCAAGCGTGTGCAGCTGTTCGATCCGGTTGGCGCCGGCGCACGCGATTTGCGCGAATGCCTGATGGTGCAGTTGCGCAACCTCGGCATGGAGGAATCGCTGGCCGCGCGGGTGGTCGGAAATCATCTCGATCTTCTCGAAAAGCATCGCTACGCCGAGATCGCCAGGGCGCTCGGCGTTTCGCCCGAGGACGTGTCGCACGCCGCCAAGATCGTATCGCTGCTCGAGCCCAAGCCCGGACGCGACTACGGCGGGGCAGAGCCGACCTACGTCATCCCCGACGTGTTCATCCAGAAGATGGGCAACGATTACGTCGTGATGCTGAATCAGAGCGCGGTTCCGCGCCTGAGGCTGGCCGGCTACTACAAGCGCGTGATGAACGACGGTCAGGCGGAAGCTTCAACCCGCGAATATCTGCAGGAACGATTGCGATCGGCGCGATGGCTGGTGAAATCGATTTATCAGCGCCAGCAGACGATCTACAAAGTCGCCAATTCGATTGTGAAATTCCAGCGCGCGTTCTTCGATCACGGCATCAGCCATCTCAAGCCGCTGGTGCTCAAGGACGTGGCCGAAGATATCGGGATGCATGAATCGACGATCAGCCGCGCGACGGCGAACAAATACGCACACACGCCGCAAGGCATCTTCGAGCTGAAATTCTTTTTCACCTCGGGCGTGAAAGCAGGGACCGGCGAGGACGTAAGCGCCGAGACGGTGAAGGAGAAAATCCGGACGATGGTCTCGGGAGAGCAGAACAACAATCCGCTCTCCGATCAGGCGATCGCAGAGATGCTTCGCCGCGACAATATCAATATTGCCCGCCGCACGGTTGCGAAGTACCGCCAGGCGCTGGGAATCCTTCCGTCGGCGAGCCGCAAAAGAGTCGGCTAAGACGACAGAAAGGCAGGGACGCGTGAAAGGCAAACGAACCCGGGCGATAGAACGCAAAGCAAAAAGGGCGGTTCGTCTGGCGACACCGGAACTTAAGGTCAACGTTACCTTCCGCCATCTCGAACCGACCGACGCGCTGCGCGATTATGCGCAGAAGAAATTCGGGCACATCGCGAGGATGCTCAAGCGTCCGTGCGAGGCCCATCTGATTCTCGAGGTCGACAAGTATCGGCAATCGGGCGAGGTGACCTTCAAATCGGGACGGCTCGCAGCCACGGCCGTTGAAGAGCACACCGACCTTTATGCGGTGATCGATTTGCTCAGCGACAAGGTCGGCCGCCAATTGAAGCGTCACGCGGAGAAAATCAAAGGCAAGAAAGTCCGCTCGCCGTCCACTCCGGAAGTGCTGAGCGCCGCCGAAGAGAGCTGAGCGCCGGCATCGTAAGTCAAGACCGGACGAACGTCAAAACTTCCTTTCGGCGATAAGAATAAACGCTCAAAGGTTGACCCGCGCCGCACCGCGGTTGATAGGATACAGAAGTTTTCAGAACCGATTGCGATGAAGATTACCGATTTCCTCACACCCGAAGCGGTCATTCCCGCCCTCAAGGGACAGTCCAAGGCGGACGTCCTGAACGAGCTGGCGCAGTGTCTCTCGAAGCGCTTGTCCGGATTGTCGGCGAGCGATCTCGCGGCCGTATTGGCGGAACGCGAACGATTGGGTTCGACGGCGATTGGCGACGGAATCGCCATCCCGCACGGAAAACTTGCAGGCGTAGCCGATATCACCGGAGCGTTCGGACGGCATGGCGCGGGGATGGATTTCGAATCGCTCGACGGCAATCCGACCCATCTTTTTTTCGTGCTTGTCGCGCCTGAGGATTCCACCAGTCTCCATCTGAAGGCGCTGGCGCGAGTATCGCGGATTTTTCGCGACGGAAGTTTCCGGCAGAAGCTCCTGTCCGCTTCTGAAGCCGGGGCTATTTTCGATCTCATCAAGAAAGAAGACGAGAAGTTCTAGCGACGGCGTCCGATGCCGACGCACCGACATCCAGCTTCGAGCAGCAAAGCACGCGCGCCGCGACATCAGCCGCATCCTGACGGACGCCAACGCGGGAGACAGGACCAGCCGCGCCTTGTAATCGTCACGGGAGTGTCAGGGTCCGGGCGCGCGACGGCGATGCGCGTGCTGGAAGATCTCGGGTTCTATTGCGTCGATAATCTGCCGGTCACCGTCGTGCCGACAGTCCTGCGGCTCGCTCCGGAGAGCGGATACGAGCACGCCGGGGTGGCGCTGGGAATCGACAGCCGGGAGAGAAGCTTCTTTCACCAATGGCCGGTGGTGTTCAGCGAACTCGAACGCGAAGGAATCGTGCCCGAAATCCTGTTCCTCGATGCCTCCGACGAAGTCCTGGTTCGCCGCTATTCGGAAAGCCGCAGGCCGCATCCGCTTGCGCGCAGCGGAATGACCGTCGCAGCGAATATTCGCGAAGAACGTGCCGCGCTGGCCGGATTGCGCGAACGTGCATCGCGCGTGATCGACACCAGCGCAACAACGGTTCACGAACTTCGCGAGATCGTGACCGCGACGGTTCTGGGCGCGGCTCCGGGCGGCAGGATGCGAATTTCGATCGTATCGTTCGGTTACAAATACGGGCCGCCGATCGGTCTCGATTTGATGCTCGACGTGCGATTCATCCCCAATCCGTTTTTTGTTCCCGAACTCAAACCGCTCACGGGCGCCGATCCGAAAGTACGCGATTTCGTGATGCGACAGGATGAGAGCGCGCATTTTATTGAGGAGACCGGACGGTTGCTCGACCATCTGATTCCGCTCTACGCGCGCGAGGGCAAGAGCTACCTCGCGATCGGGCTTGGATGCACGGGAGGACGTCATCGTTCGCCCGTGCTCGCACGGGCGCTCCAGGAGCGGTTGGCGAAGTCAGGCTTCGACGTCGAAGTCCGCGATCAGGACATCACGCGATAGAGGTCGCGCGACGCTTTAATTCATGATTGCGCCGCAGTCGACGTTGATCGTCTGGCCGCTCACTGCCGCGCTCGTATCGTTGACCAGGAACATTGCAACGCGAGCGACTTCCTCTTCGGTCGCCATCCTGTTTAGCGCCGATTCCGAAATGAATGCGCTCTTCACCACTTCGTAAGGCTGTTTGAGCGCCTCGGCGCGCGCGCGAAATACGCGCTCGATACGATCGCCCTCGATCGCGCCCGGGCAGATGCAGTTGACTCGTATGCCGCGCGTGCCCCATTCACGGGCGAGCGTTTGCGTGAGCCCGATCATCGCCCATTTCGCGGCGGCATAGGGAGCGCGAAGCGGATAGCCGCGGCGTCCTGCGCCCGACGAAATCATCAGGATGTTTCCGGAGCGCTGCGCGTCCATCGTGGGAATCACGGCGCGCGACGCCAGCCATGCGCCGGTGAGGTCGATATCGATGACTTCCTGCCATTCCGCCAGCGACATTTCGGTGATGCGCTTCGTAGGCCCGGCGATTCCGGCGTTGTTGACGAGAATGTCGATCCTGCCGAACGCCTTCAGTGTCTCGTCGGCCATCTTCCTGCAATCGGCTTCGATTGCCACGCTCG
>DASPQU010000282.1:0-6180 GCA_035624805.1 Binataceae bacterium (SeqCode)
GCGTGCGATCCTCGCGGCCAGATCATTCCGGTGATGGCGGCGCAGGTCATCGGATGGTGAAATTGCGATACCTGGGAGGGCAGCAGGGGATGAAACTCAATCGAATCATATGCGTGGTGATGATCATGGGTGTTGCGGCGACTTCGAGTTTTGCGGGGCCGATCGATACGTCGAAAATCGTCGATCTGACGTATAGCTTCGATTCAACGACGGTCTACTGGCCGACTGAAAAACCGTTTGAGCACGAGTTCGAGAAATTCGGGAAAACCGAGGGCGGATACTTTTATTCCTCGGCCAAGTATGCCGCGCCGGAGCACGGCGGCACCCATCTGGATGCGCCGATTCACTTCAACGAGCACGGTATCTATGCGGACCAGATTCCGCTTGCCGACTGTATCGGTCCCGCCGTCGTAATCGATTTTTCGGATCGCGCCGCCAACGATCCCGACGCGATGCTGACCGTCGAGGATATCGCCGCATGGGAGAAAAAGTACGGTCTGATCCCGGATGGCGCGATCGTCCTTGCGCGGTCGGGATGGGGCCGATTCTGGACGGATCGTAAGCGCTACATGGGGACAGACAAGCCGGGCGATACCGCGGACCTGCGCTTCCCGGGATTTTCGCCCGACGCGGCGCAGTGGCTTTTGACCAATCGCAAAGCTGCCGCCATAGCGGTCGACACCGCCAGCATCGATCGCGGCGCATCAAAGGATTTCAAGGTGCATCAGATATGGCTGGGCGCGAACAAACCCGGTTTCGAGAATATCGCCAACGCCGATAAGTTGCCGCCCAAAGGCGCGACGATCTTCTGCGTCCCGATGAAAATCGCCAAAGGGACCGGCGGTCCAACGCGTGCCTTCGCGCTTCTGCCATGAACCGAAAGGTCGACTTCTGAATGCACCAAAAACGACGTTTGTAACCCGAATCCGTGAAGTTCGAGCGATCGCGGACAGAAAACGATTGCCCAGATTGGCGGGTCACATTATCGTATTCGGCGCGGCACGTCGGATGCTATGATCTGATTAGTCCGAGTTAGGACGTGCGGAAGAAAGCGGAGGAAGATGCGCGTAAACATAGTGGCTGCGGGCGTGTTCGTTCTGGCCGCAGCGATTTTTGTTTCGGGCTGTAGCGGACAACCTCTCTCAACCCGCGAAAAGGGCACGCTCGGAGGCGCAGGCGTAGGCGCTGCGGTTGGCGCGATAATAGGAGCCGCGGTGGGCTCGCCCGGCGCGGGCGCGGCAATAGGTGGCGCGCTTGGAGGAGTGACCGGATTTGCAGCGGGCAACGCGATGCAGAACCAGGAGAGCGCGAATCAGCAGACTCAGCAGCAGCTTCAGGAGCAACAGCAGCAGATCGAGCGGCAGCGTCGCGAGATTCAACAACTTCAGCAGCAGAGCGAAACGGAATAGGCTTCCATACAACCGGAGGTATGTCTTATGAGGTTTGGAAAGAGCATGGTGGCGGCACTTGCGCTTGCTGGTCTCGTCATCGCCACGGGCTGCAGCGGACAGCCTCTGTCAACTCGTGAAAAAGGAACTCTCGGTGGCGCTGGAATCGGAGCCGCCACCGGCGCGATTATCGGAGCCGCGGTAGGTTCTCCGGGCGCGGGAGCCGCGATTGGCGGCGCGATCGGAGGCATCGGCGGTTATGCGGTAGGAAACGCGATGCAAAACCAGGAGACCGCCAATCAGCAGACCCAGCAGCAGATTCAGCAACAGCAGCAGCAGATCGAACAGCAGCGCCGCGAAATCCAGCAGATGAAACAGCAAAACGAGACCGAATAACGGTCGAACGATTGACCGCAGAACGAAGGCGCTCCCGAATCGGAGCGCCTTTTTGTTTCCGCCAATGTGGAGTCCCACAAGTACCTAACCGGCGCAGGTGCTAGAGATTCCTCTCGCTCAGTTCTTATGGGGCAGTTTGATCTCACAGGCCTCCGCAGTTGATCGTCGTCCTGAACGAAGGCTGCTCCTTCGCCAAGCCTCAGGACAGGCTCCGTGAAGGATCTGGCGCGGCGTTCTTCTCTTGGTGGGACAGGCGCCCCTGCCTGTCCATTTGTTTTACAAAGACGATTGGCCGGTCTTGTTCTCTCGCGTGCCGGACAGGCAGGGACGCCTGTCCCACTGAAACAAAGACCACCCGGAACACCGGGCGAGATCCTTCGACTTCGCTCGGAGGGATCGCGCTTCGCTCAGGATGACGTCTCAAACACAAGCACGGGGCTGCCAGTCCAAACGTCGCTCGACGAACCAGTCTCACGCGGCGCTGGCTGGACGGCACAGCTTGCACGCGCGCAGGCCGGCGTGTCGGGCGTGCTCGGCGTCGGCGAAGATCAGCATCCGTGCCCGATTCGCGCGTCGCGCCGCGCTGCACGTGGGACGGCAAAAGATATGCGTCCCCTGATGGCCATAGACAGCCGTGTCGCCGACCTTCAGTTCTTTTCCGAGCGCGAATCCTTCCGCGCGCAGCAACGCAATCTTGCGATCCACGCCGCCGCCGTAGTTTCCGATCGCACCGTCGGAACGAATCACGCGATGACACGGGACGAAGACCGGAATCGGATTCGACGCCATCGCGTTGCCGACCGCCCGCTGTCCGTTCGGTTCTCCGCTTATCGCCGCGAGCGCCTGGTACGTTGTGACAGCGCCCGGCGGAACTTTGCGCAGCTTCTCCAGGGCGCGGCGCTGGAAGCCGTCACCCGCGAGCGTGAGATCGATACGCTGATCGAGTGCGGAAAGGTCGCCCTTCAATACGCGATCGATGCTCGCGCCGATTTTGCGCGCCGCCTCCTCGTCAGTTTCGAGATCGAAATGCTGCTTCAATTCGCGAATCACACCCTTTGCGCTGTCGCCGTGAGGATAGTGAATCGTGATGATTCCGCGCGGCCCTTCCGCGACGAAAAGCGTTCCGAGCCCCGTATCGACGAAGCCAACTCGCGCGAGCGGGCGGCGAATTCGGTCCAACGCGCGCGCCGTACGTTTGCGCGCGGTATCGAGCATCGCGTCGAACCCCGAATCCTCGTCGACGACAAGATTTTCAATTTCGGTTTCGAAATTCATAGTCACTCCAAAGCGCGCAGTTTCTTCAGCGCCTGATAGACACTCGCGCGCGCAGAATCCTCGGAGCATCCGAGCGCCTCTCCGATTTCGCTGTAATCCATGCCCGTCAGCTTGCGCATCGCGAACGCCAGGCGCTGCTTTTCGGGCAGCGCGCGAATCGCACCGCTGATATCGATAACGCCGTCGCGCGAATGATTTGAAGAGGAATGTGCTCTTGCCGCGTCAGACAGGTCATTTCCTGTTGTGACGAAGACGCGAGAACGACGCGCCATGTCGCGCGCCCGGTTGCGACACAGATTAGTTGCGATTCGGAAAAGCCACGGACGCACGCCATCTTCTGAATCGAGAGTCGGCCACGCGCGATACGCGCGAAGGCAGGTCTCCTGAAAAAGGTCAAGCGCGTCGTCGCGATTGCCGGTGACGCGCGAGATAAATCGCAGAATCTCGCGTTCGTGTCGTCGCATAGCCTCGTCGAACGGCGGCGGCAGCCCAAGTCTCGATGTGGTGTCCATCTCGTTACGTATAACCCCGCAGACACGCCGGCGTGAAATCGCCTTTGCGTCTGCAGTTGGCCTTCACAACGGTGCGCGACTATGATTCGCGCGGACGTGCACCATGATGCGCCAGATTGCCCCGAATCTCTGGGTTAGCGAACGTCCGCAGACATTTTACGGGCTCGAGCTCGGAACCCGCATGACGGTAATTCGTCTGCGCAGCGGCGATCTGTGGGTTCATTCGCCGGTCGCGCTTGATTCTTCGATTCGCGCCGAGGTCGATTCTATCGGCGCCATACGATTCATAATCGCTCCGAATCGGTTTCATCATCTGTACGCTGGACAATGGCGCGCCGCCTACCCTGACGCGCGGATGTTCGCGGCTCCCGGCCTCGACACCAAACGCAAGGATCTGAAGTTCGACAGCGTCCTCAACGACGACGGCCCGCCCGAATGGCGCGATCAAATCGATCAACTGGTCTTTCGCGCGTTTGCGCCGCTCAATGAGGTCGTGTTCTGCGATCGCGCGAGCGCTACGCTCATCTTCACCGATTTGATGTTCAACATTACGCGCTCGGAATCGGTTGTCGCGCGCGCTTTGCTCAGACTTGACGGCGCGTTCGCGGAACCGGCCGTGCCGAGATCGTTTCGCGCCCTTATCCGATGGCGTCGATACGCGGCGCGGCAGGCGCTTGAGCGCATCATGTCCTGGAATTTCGATCGCCTGATCGTCGCGCACGGAGATATCGTCGAGACCGGCGCTAAGCAAGCCGTGGAGAACGCGTGGCGTTTTCTTCGTTTCAAAAGCCCCGCCTGAAAAAAGAGGAGCCCGCATCCCGATGAATCCCACAGCCACGATCGCACTTTGGGCCGGCCTGTTTTTGATCACGCACGTCGGAATTTCTTCCGCAGCGGTTCGACCCCGGCTGGTGAATGCGATGGGAGCGCAAGCGTACAGGGGCGTCTATTCTCTGGTCAGCTTCGCGACATTCGTCCCGCTGATTCTCGCGTTCGCGTATCACAAGCACGCGGGCGTGATGCTGTGGAACATCAGGAATATCGCCGTCGCGAGATGGACAGTATGGGTCGCGATGTTGATCGTTTTCGTATTTTTCGCCGCCGGTCTCATGACGCCAAGTCCTGCCGGTTTCGGCGCGGAGATGTCAGGAACCCAGAAGCAGAGCGCCGCAAAGGGCATCCTCAAGGTGTCGCGGCATCCGGCATTCGTTGCGTTTTCGTTGTTCGGATTCGCGCATATGCTGATGAACGGGTTTGCGGGCGATCTGATTTTCTTCGGGAGTTTCCCTGCCGTCGCGATCTTCGGCGGAATCCATCAGGACATCCGCAAACGCACCGAGATCGGCGACCCGTATCGTGCGATCGAGGCATCGACGTCATTCTTTCCCGGCGCGGCGCTCGTCGACGGCCGCCAGCATTGGACCGCATCGGACATGCCGTGGAAGGCCATCGTGGTCGGAGTCGTTCTATGGCTGGTAGTGGTGATGCTCCATCCGATGCTGTTTGGAGGATCACCGCTCGGCTGAACTGCCGCGAACCTCTACGATAGCTCGAAAAGCTTGCAGGCGTTGTCGGAAGTGATCGCCGCCAATCGATCGACTGCGACGTCGCGCGTCGTTGCCAGAACTTCGAGCGTGCGCCGCGCGAATGCGGGTTCGTTGCGCTTGCCGCGATACGGCTCGGGCGCCAGATAGGGTGCGTCAGTTTCGACCATCAGGCGATCTTCGCGAACTATCTTCGCCGCTTCGCGCAGTTCGTCGGATTTGCGGAAAGTCAGAATCCCCGAAAACGAGATGTGAAATCCAAGATCGACGAATGCCCGCGCCGCCGTGCGATTCCCGGTGAAGCAGTGGATTACGCCGCCGCGCTTCGGGATCCCGATCTGGTTCAGGATCGCGACGACGCGTTCTTCGGCGTCGCGGCAGTGGATGACTATCGGCAGCGCAAGTTCGGATGCGAGCGTCAGATGCGCTCGCAGCGAATTTTCCTGAGCCTCGCGTGGCGAATGCATGTAGTGAAAATCGAGTCCGCTCTCTCCGATCGCGACAACCTTGCGCGACCGTGCAAGCTCGCGAATCATCTCGATACGCGCGGCGTCGCAATCTTTCGCGTCGTGCGGATGCACTCCGATCGCGGCGTAGACACCGTCATAGCGTTCGGCAATTTCGACCGTCTGACGGTCCGTCTCGATCGTTCCGATTGCGCCGACTGAAACAATACGATCCACTCCGGATTCGCGTGCACGCGCGAGCACGTCGTCGACATCACCGCGCAGACGGAGATCGGCGAGATGACAATGCGTATCGACAATGCGATCCATCGCAGGACGCGCGCGGGCCGATTCAGGACCGCGGTTTGGTTTCGATTCGCGGGAACAGCGCGACCGCGGGCTTCACACGATGCCCCGGCTTGAGGCCATCGCCGAACGGCGCGCGCAGCGTCGATTCGTCGACATCCAGGAGGCCGATCAGCCGGTGCGCCATCGTCGGCATGAACGGCTCCAGCACATCGGCGGTTACGCGCAGCGCCTCGAGCAGATTCGCGAGGATGCGCTCGACGCGCGGCTTCGATGCCGGGTCCTTCGCGAGCTTAAACGGCTCGGTCGCGAC
>DASPQU010000283.1:0-2279 GCA_035624805.1 Binataceae bacterium (SeqCode)
GACCTGACTGCGCGCAGTGAGAGGATTCACGATTCGCCCGGCGTCGTGTACGGCGACAACCTGAATCACGCGCGTCACGCCGGTTTCGATATCGACCTCGACCTCTGCGAATTGGCATCCGGCCTGGTTCTCTCGAAAGCCCGCATAGTTGGCGACGCGCGATCCTTCGGCGGAAATCGAATCGGCCGGAATCCTGCGGCACGCTTCATCGAATGCGATCGATCGCGTGGGATCGAAGCGCACGCGAATCATCCCGTCGCGCATCTCGAGATCGCCCGGTTCGGCGTTGAGGATCGGCGCCGCGAGCGCGAGCAGCTTCTCTTTGAGATGCGCAGCCGCCTGACGCACGGCGGGCGTATCGGACGGCGAACTCATGCTGCCGCCGGACGGAACCGAAAACATCAGGCGCGTGTCGCCGATCACGGGCGTGACGCGAGCGAGCGGGAGTCCGAGTTCCTCCGCAGCGACCATCGCGACGACGGTGCGCGTCCCGGTTCCTATGTCCTGCGTGCCTATCTGGATTTCGACACGCCCGTCGCGATGCGCCACGGCGAGCGCCTGCGGTCCCGGAATACCGAGTCCGAACCATCTGGAGCTCGCGACTCCGATTCCGCGTCGAATGGCGCCGCGGCCCTTCGGACGTGCGACTCTCTCGCTCCATCCGAAAGCGCGCGCTCCGATCTCGAATTCGGTTGCGCGAACCCGATCGTCGTTGTTGCGGCGGCGGAACTCGAGGCGATCGATTCCCTGCTTGCGCGCGAGTTCGTCGATCGCGAGTTCAAGCGCGAAAGTCCCCTGCGGCCATCCGGGCGCACGCATCGGCGCCGACGGCCCCGTATTCGTGTAGACATTTCGCTCCTCGGTGCGGACGTTCGCGCATCGATAGAGCCATTGAAAAGGCCCCGAGCTTCCCGAACCGGCGCCGATTCCGCCGCTGCCTCGCTGCACAAGCTCGACCGCGACCAGCTTACCGCTGCTATCGACGCCAAGGCGGACCTTCTGCTCCGAATCGGGACGATTTCCCGTCGCAAGATGCTCGCCCGGGCGTGTCAACATCAACTTGACCGGCGCGCCGGCCCCCTTGGCCAGACGCGCGGCGACAATCGTTTCGGGACCGACGCCAAGTTTGGAGCCGAATCCGCCGCCGAGGTATTCCGTGATTACCCGAACGTTCTCGTGCGGGAGATCGAAGTGAACGGCAACGTCGTCGCGCACGGTGAAGATCCCCTGCGTCGAGGAATAGAGTGTCAGCTTGTCGCCTTCCCATGAGGCGACGGCGCCGTGCGTTTCGAGCGAGACATGAGTTTGAACCGCAGTCGTGTAAACCGCTTCGTGTGCGGCGGCCGCGTGAGCGAGTGACTCGCGAACATTGCCGCGCTCGTAGATCTTGGGACTGGCTAGGTTGGAACGTCCCTCGTATACCGCGGGCGCGTCACTCGCCGCAGCCGTTTCGAGCGTGGCGGCAAATTTCAACGGCTCGTAATCAACTTTGATCAATCGGAGCGCATCACGCGCGACATCGGATGTGCGCGCCGCTACGGCCGCGACTTCCTGGCCCGCGAATCGCGCCTCGCCGTCGTCAAGTCGAATCGCGGCGCGAACGCCGTCGAGCTTAAGCGCGCGCGAAAGATCTACATCGCGAACACGAGCGTTCGGATACGGACTGCGCAGGATTGCGCCGTAGAGCATTCCGGGTAAATCGATGTCGTAGGTGTACCGGGCATTTCCTGTCGCTTTCGCCGGACCGTCAAGTCGCGCCTCGCGATGTCCAACGACTGAAAGCTGGTCGCCCCACGCCCACGGGGTCGGCTCGTCATCCGGGATAACAACTTCGACCTCGTGAAGATCGCCTTCGATTCCAAGTGTCAGCTTGAGACGGCGCGACATAATCCCTTACGCCTTGGCGGGTCCGCGAAGCTTGGTTGCAGCGTCGAGCGCCGCTTCGAAAACGTGAGGATAGGCGCCGCATCGGCAGATGTTGCCCGCCGTCGCGCGCCGGATTTCATCAATGTTCGCAGACAGATTGTGCGCCAGAGCCGCGCTCACCGACATGATCATCCCCGGCGTGCAGAACCCGCACTGGAGCGCGTCGCGCGCGACGAAGCTTTCCTGCACGGGATGCATTGCAGCGGGGGCACCGACCCCCTCGATCGTCGTGATCTTATGCCCGCGCGCATCGACAGCGAGAATCATGCACGAAGTGATCGGTTTGCCATCGAGATGGACCGTGCATGCGCCGCACGCGCCGCGATCGCAAACCAGCTTGGAGCCGGTAAGAT
>DASPQU010000284.1:0-5005 GCA_035624805.1 Binataceae bacterium (SeqCode)
CGAGGGTAGGCGCGGGTCTGGAAAACGCCGTAAACGCTTTCAACAGCGCGATCGGCTCGTTCGAATCGCGTCTGATGGTATCGGCTCGCCGGCTCAAAGAGCTCGGCGCATCGAGTCACGCTGAAGTGCCGCAACTCAAAGTCCTTGACACCCGCCCTCGCGAGCCGCAGCTGATAGCATCGGAAGGCGAGCGAACGACAGCGACCGTCAGCGAGCTTCCGCGTCGTTCGGCGGAGGAGGCTTGAGCTGCGAGCGGTGGGCGCCTTCGCGAATCCAATGCTCAATCTCGACGCGCTCACGCTTCAGGAAATCGCCGATCGCGCGAGCCAGGCCCTGATGCGTGACGTAATGCATGCTGGACGTCAGTGCGGGATCGAAGCCGCGAAGCCACTTGTATTCGCCGCCGGCCCCGGGCTCGAAGCGCGATAGTCCGCGCGCGATCGCGTGCTCGATTCCGGCGTAGTAGCAGACGTTGAAATGCAGGAATCGATGCTCCTCGAAGCATCCCCAATAGCGTCCCGCTATCACGCCGGCCTTCTCGACATTGAAGGTCCCAGCGATCAGCTTCGAGCCACGATACGCCAGAATTAATGTGATGTATCGCTTGAAGTTTTCGCCGAGTCGCTCGAAGAACTCGCGTGTGAGATACCGGCGGCCCCAATAAAGTTTGTCGATTGTCGACAGATAGAGATCGTAAGCGCGCGAGAGCATCACCGACGTGATCGCGTCGCCGCTGAACTTTTCGATCCTGATGTGCTGCTCGACGAGCGCTGCCTGCTCATGTTTTACGGCGACGCGGCGCTTGTGCTTTAGGCGTTCGAGATAATCATCAAACGTAGAGAATCCTGCGTTATGCCAGTGATACTGGTATCCGGAGCGTTCCAAGAATCCGACGCGTGCGAGAATCCTGGCTTCCTCAGGCTCGCAGAAGTTAACGTGAGCGGAAGAGAGCTTGTTGTCGGTGCAGAGCTTGACGAGAGCGCGTCCGAGCGCCGCGACCATCTCTTCGCGTGGCAACTCCGGCGCAGTGATGAATCGTCGTCCGGTGTGGGGCGTGAAGGGGATGCCAACGAGCAGCTTGGGATAGTATCGAATTCCCGCGCGCTCAGCGGCCTCGGCCCATCCGTGATCGAACACAAACTCGCCCATACTGTGCGTTTTAAGGTAGACCGGGCAGGCGGCCAGGATGCGCGACTCTCCGGGCGCGCGAGCAAGCATGTGATGGGGGTGCCATCCAGTAGTGCGCGCCGCGCACTTGGTTTCCTCCATCGCGGCGAGCCAGTCCCAATCCAGAAACGCGGAATCATTGTCTGAGACGAGCGCGTTCCACTCATCGCGGGGCACCTTCGCGATACTGTCCACGATCGCGATCTCAATCGTGGTCGTGGATGGCTTGTGGTTGTCCCGGCTCATCGATAACGGTTCAAAATTACCATAGCGAGATTAACAGCCGCGCGACGGGCCCGCGATAGCGGAGACGGATGACTCCCGCGACCTGCGTGCGATTTGCTATTGTGCAGGTGAAGGGCGAAGCCGCTTCGCCCCAGCCGTATGGACGACGAGCACCTTAAGCGACGCTTTTTGATTGCGCGGGCGGGAAACGCCGACGGAAACGGCGCCGGGGGAGACTCCGGGACCGCGACCAAGCGTCGCACCCAGACGAAAACCCGCACTCAGCGTCCGCCGATGTACAAGGTAATGCTGCTCAACGACGATTACACGCCCATGGAGTTCGTCGTAGAGCTGCTCAAGTCCGTATTTCACAAACCGCACGCCGAAGCGACGCGAATCATGCTCTACGTGCATCAGAACGGGATGGGCGTGGCGGGCGTTTATCCATTTGAGGTGGCAGAAACGAAAGTGCGCACTGTCGAGGAGCTTTCGCGTCAAGCCGAATACCCGCTCAAGTGCGTGATGGAAAAGGAATAGAATTAAAGACCGGATGGCGTCTGGAAATATAATGCTGAGCCGCGAGCTTCAGGTAACGCTGCAGCTTGCCGTGACCGAGGCCGTTAACCGCCGCCACGAATACGTATGCCTGGAGCATCTGCTTTACGCGATGCTTCATGACGTAACGACCAGCAATATCCTGAAGAACTGCGGCGCAAATCTTGAACAGCTCAAACGCAAGCTCGCGCGCTACCTCGACGAGCAGGTCGAGCGATTGCCCCGCGGCGAAAGCGTGATGCCGCGCTACGCGGCGGGCGTGCAGCGTGCGCTTCAACGCGCCGCACTGCACGTGCAATCCGCTGGGAACACGGAAATCAACGGCGGCAACGTGCTCGTCGCGATGTTTCACGAAAACGAATCACCTGCGATCTTCTTCCTGCAGGAAGAGAACGTTACGCGCTTCGACGTGATCAATTTCATCTCGCACGGCGTTTCGAAGATCGGAGCGGAAAGCGAAGATGAGAACGCGGGCGACGAGGAAGCGAATGCGGATGGAGACGGTGAAGGCGACGGAGAAGAGGAGGGCGAGCGCAAGCTCTCGCCCTCAAAGGCTCTTGCGTCCTACGCGATCAATCTGACCGAGCGAGCGCGCCAGGGGAAAATCGATCCGCTGGTGGGACGCGAGCGCGAACTCGAACGCGCGATTCACGTGCTCCTGCGCCGACGCAAAAACAATCCCGTTTTCGTCGGCGAGGCGGGAGTCGGGAAAACCGCCCTGGCCGAAGGGCTCGCACTCGCGATTCATAACGGCAAGGTCCCCGACGTTCTCAAGAATGTTGAAATCTACGCGCTAGATATGGGCGCGGTGTTGGCGGGAACGCGCTTTCGCGGCGATTTCGAGCAGCGCCTAAAGGCCGTCATCAAAGCCGTGGCGGGAAATTCGAAGCGGATACTCTTCATCGACGAGATACACACGATCGTCGGCGCGGGGTCCGCGTCGGGAAGCACTCTTGACGCATCGAATCTGCTCAAGCCTGCGCTCGCGTCGGGCGAACTGCGATGTATCGGTTCGACAACGTATCAGGAATACAAGCGCTCGTTTGATCGCGACAAGGCGCTCGCGCGCCGCTTCCAGCGGATCGACGTTGTGGAGCCGTCGCAGGAAGAGACGATCGAGATTCTCAACGGGCTCAAGTCGTATTACGAAAAGCATCACAACGTTCGCTATACGTCGGCGGCGATTCGCCTCGCTGTCGAGCTTTCCGCGCGATATATCAACGACCGCTATCTTCCCGACAAGGCGATCGACGTCGTCGATGAGGCGGGCGTCGCGGCGCATCTGCGCGCCAAGGGCCGCAAGGAGCCCGAGACGGTCGGCGTTCGCGACGTGGAACGGACGGTTGCGCGGATGGCGAAAATTCCGGAGCGGACGGTATCAGCCTCGGATCGCGAGCGTCTCCAGTTCCTCGACGCGGAGCTGCGCAAGGTCGTTTACGGGCAGGACGCCGCGATCGACGCGGTCGCCCGTGCGATCAAGCTTGCACGCTCAGGACTGTCGCATCCGGACAAGCCGGTCGGAGCTTTCCTGTTCGCCGGTCCCACAGGAGTCGGCAAGACCGAAGTTGCGCGCCAGCTCGCGAAGGTGATGGGCGTGGAATTTCTGCGTTTTGACATGAGCGAGTACATGGAGCGCCATACGGTGTCGCGGCTGATTGGCGCGCCTCCCGGTTACGTCGGCTTCGATCAGGGCGGCCTGCTGACGGACGCCATCAACAAGACTCCTCACTGCGTATTGCTGCTCGACGAGATCGAGAAGGCGCATCCCGACCTGTTCAACATCCTGCTCCAGGTGATGGATCACGCGACCTTGACAGATAACAACGGACGAAAGGCCGACTTTCGCAATGTCGTGCTCGTGATGACCACGAACGCGGGCGCGCAGGAACTGGCGCGCACGATGATCGGATTCCACGGCGGAGCGGGGCAGGGCAATCCGAAGAACATCATCGAGCGGATGTTCAGTCCGGAATTCAGAAATCGCCTTTCCGCAACGATCGAATTCGCACCGCTGAGTCCCGAAGTGATGGAACGCGTTGTCGACAAGTTTCTTGGCGAGCTTTCAGACAGGCTGAAGGCGCAGAAGGTCAAGCTCGAAACGAGCGCCGCCGCGCGCAAATGGCTCGCAGAGCGCGGCCACGATCCTCGATTCGGCGCGCGTCCGCTCGGACGTCTCATCGAAAACGAGATCGCGCGCGCGCTCGCCGATGAGGTGTTGTTCGGGCGGCTCAAGAAGGGCGGCACTGCGATCGTCGATGTAGCCGACGACAAGCTCGTTTTCTCTTATCGCGAAGCCGCAGGCGTCGTCCCGGTGCCGGCATCGTAAGTTCGAGAGTTTTCCGCGCTGATTACACATTTATTTTCGCTAGACTCGGCTTTACTCCACGTCGCGAACGCTTGCGCACTGCGCGCCAAAGACGCGCGCCCCTTCGGGTTTTGAAACGACAGCATCTTTTATATTGCGCGCGTCACCTTGACATTGCGGGTGGCGTGATGCGAAGCGTTGATCGCATAGGGCGACCCTACGCCGGGCGCCGCCGGGAGGAGGATCGAAATGCCGGAATTCGATCTAATCGTCAAGGACGGAATCGTGATTGACGGGACGCGGATGCCGCGATGTCGGGCTGATCTCGGAGTCCGAGACGGACGAATCGCGAAGATCGGACGACTGCGTTCGAGCGATGCTACGAGGACGCTCGATGCCTCGGGGCTCGTCGTCGCGCCCGGATTCGTGGACCTGCACACGCATTACGACGCGCAGCTCTTTTGGGATCCGTACTGCTCGATCTCGAGCTGGCACGGCGTGACGTCCGTCGTGATCGGAAATTGCGGCTTTGGCTTCGCTCCCGTGCGCCCCGAAAATCGCGAGCGTGCGATGCTCACGATGACGCGCGTCGAAGCGATCCCCTACGCGTCGATGAAAGCCGGGCTGCCGTGGGACTGGACGACGATTCCGGAATTCCTGGACAGCGTCGAGCGACATCCCAAGGCTATCAACATGCTTCCATACGTGGCGGTGTCGCCGCTGCTGGTATGGGTGATGGGTCTCGAGGCCGCG
>DASPQU010000285.1:0-3917 GCA_035624805.1 Binataceae bacterium (SeqCode)
TACGGACCCGAGCTCGGGCGACTCATAAAATGTTTCGTCTTGTTACACTTTGGCTGCCTGCTAGGGTCGGCGCCGCTGGAAAAGCCCGTGACTATGGTTAAGGAGAGCTTGCATGAGCGCGAACAAAAGTCGCGAAATCCGCCTGAAAAAGCGCCCCGTCGGCCTGCCCGTCCCCTCGGATTTCGAGTTGGTGGAGACCGCCGTTCCCGGGCCGGCGGCGGGCCAGGTCCTGGTCCGAAACATTGTCATGTCCGTTGACCCCTATATGCGCGCGCGCATGACCGACCGGGACAGCTATCTTCCAGCCTTCCGATTGGGCGAGGCCTTGTCCGGGCGCGCTGTGGGTCAAGTCGCCGCTTCCAATGGCAACGCCGATTTCCGGGTGGGCGATTACGTGAGTCATTTCTCGGGCTGGCGGGAATGGTTCACGACCGATGGCAGCGACCTGCAAAAGATCGATCCGGCGCTGGCGCCGCTCTCCGCCTATCTCGGCACTTTCGGCATGCCGGGGCTCACGGCTTACGGCGGTCTTCTGAAAGTGGGCGAAGCGAAAGAAGGCGAGCGGGTGTTCGTGTCCGCCGCGGCCGGCGCTGTGGGCTCCGTTGTCTGCCAGATCGCCAAGAACAAAGGCTGCTATGTGGTGGGCTCCGCCGGCTCGGACGAGAAGTGCGACTGGCTCGTCAAGGAGGCGGGCTTCGACGCCGCGATCGATTACAAACGCGAGAAGGTGGGCAAGGCGCTGTCGGAGCATTGCAAAAAAGGAATCAACATCTATTTCGACAACGTCGGCGGCGAGATCCTCGATGACGTCCTCGCGCGTATCGCGTTCGGCGCGCGTATCGTGCTGTGCGGCGCGATCTCTCAATACAACGAGATGGGCGTCTCGATGCGCGGTCCGAAGAATTACATGAATCTCGTTTTGCGCGGCGCGCGGATGGAAGGCTTTCTTGTGTTTCAGTTCGCGAGCAAGAACGCGCAGGCAATCGCGGACCTCACGAAGTGGCACGCGGAAGGAAAGATCATCAACAAGATCGATCTCGCGCACGGATTGGAGAACTGCCCCAAAACCATCATCCGGCTCTTCACAGGCGCAAACTTCGGCAAGCAGCTGCTGAAGGTGGCCGATCCGCAGTAGGCGTTCTCGCTTTTTGACTGTCACCCCCGCGCGCGTTCTTCAGGCGGAGTCCGAATCGACTAACGCTTTGTGCTATCCGCAGACGCCGCGCGAGGGGTCCCGGATACAGCGACAATCGCTGTCGCCGGGATTCCTCGCGCGCCAGACAAAACTGATCGGACGCGCGGGAATGACAACCGTGGAACCGCCGCGCGGGCGTGACAGACAGAGCGCGTCAGCGCAGCATCAGTCCACGCCTATCGAATACCCATAATGCGTGCGCTTCCATCCGAGACGTTCGTAGAATCGATGCGCTCCCGTGCGCGAGATGTTTGACGTGAGCGCGATCTTGTAGCATCGGGCACGGCGCGCAATGTCACCGATCGCTTCCATCAGTCGCTGCCCCACTCCCATCGAGCGCGCATCCGAAGCGACGACGACGTTCTCGACCACCGCCATTGGCGCCAGCCCATGCCCGAGATGATCGAAGATGATCAGATGCGCTGTTCCAAGGAGGCGGCCTCCCGACTCAGCAACCAGGACATGATTTCGTCGATCCCGCGCGAGTCGCGCGAATGCTCGCTTCATCTTCGACTGCGGAATCTCGAACGACGCGTAGTTCGAGAGGTGAAGCTCGCGATACAGCATCGTGATCGCCGGGAGATCCGAGGCCCTCGCGCGTCGTATGCGAAGAGTATCCGGATAACCGGTCTGCTTGAGCCTCGTCGATAAGCGACCTTTTATACTTGCCTGCTTCTTCAAGTCCGCTACGATGCTTGCGGGCCGTGGACTTCGTCAAGCGCGCCTAGTTGAAGTTTCGCTTTCATTTCAGATCGGCGGCGGAAAACCAAGGGAAACGACCGAATGATCGAGCAAAAACCTCTCGCGGGCATCCGCGTGATCGACTTGACGCGAGTGCTTGCGGGTCCGTTCTGCACGATGAATCTCGCCGACCTCGGCGCGGAGGTAATCAAGATCGAGATGCCGGGGCGCGGCGACGATTCGCGCGGCTTCGCACCCAGGATGCTCAATGGCGACTCCGGCTATTTCTACAGCGTCAATCGCGGAAAAAAGAGCGTCACGATCGATCTGCGCGAGTCCGAGGGAGCGGCACTCGGATTCAAGCTGGCCGAGAAATCTGATGTTGTAGTTGAGAATTTCTCCCCCGGCACGATGGCGCGTTTCGGCTTCGGCTACGATCGTTTAAGCGCCCTGAATCCCGGGATCATTCTGTGCTCGATCTCAGGTTTCGGGCAGACGGGGCCGATGGCCGAAGCGCCTGCGTACGATATCGTCGCGCAGGCTTTGGGCGGCACGATGAGCATCACGGGATATCCGGGCGGAGATCCGCTGCGATGTGGCGTATCGATCGGCGATCTGACGGCGGCGCTGTACGCGGTCATCGGAATCATGGCCGCTCTGCGCACCCGCGCCGTGACTGGGCGCGGCCAGCACGTCGATATTGCGATGCTGGACTGTCAGGTCGCGATCCTCGAAGACGCCCTCGCCCGCTATTCCATCTCCGGCAAAGTGCCCGCTCCTCTCGGCACGCGCCATCCGTCGATCACTCCGTTTCAGGCGTTTCACGCTTCCGACGGATATTTCGTGATGGGGGCAGGCAACGAGGCGATATGGCTTCGGATGTGCGATGCGATCGGGATGCCGGAACTGAAGGACGAGCCGCGATTCAAGGTCAACGCGGATCGCGCCGAGCATCATCATGAGCTGGAGAAAATCCTGTCGCGGCGCTTCAAAACCGATACGCGCGACAACTGGCTTGCGAAGCTCGAGCAGGCGCACGTGCCGTGCGCTCCGATCGCGAGCGTCGAGGAAGTCACGCGCAATCCGCATCTGCACGAGCACTCGATGATCCTGCGCGCCGACCATCCCACGTTCGACAACCTGATCGTCCCGGGCACTCCGCTCCGTAATCCGGGATCGACGGCGACTCCCGATACGCGAGCGCCGCGGCTGGGAGAGCATACCGAGGAAGTTCTAAGCAGCGTTGCGGGAGTCAGCTCGAGCGATATCGCAGAATTGCGCGCACGCGGTATCATATAGCGCCGACACCGGGGCAATTTCGGAAGCTTTTGGGGGCACGATGAATCGGAAATTTCGCGCGATCGGATCGGCGATCGCATTTGTTCTCTTGACGGCGTGCGCCGCGAGCGCGGCTCAGAACGCCGCGCGTGGCGACGACGCCCTGGACTTCACGCTGAAGGATTTGCGCGGGCGCAAAACCTCTCTCAGCTCGTTTCGCGGCCATCCCGTGGTTGTAGATTTCTGGGCGACGTGGTGCGGACCGTGTCGCAAACAGATTCCGCAACTCAAGAAGCTCAACGCCAAGTACGAATCGCAGGGGCTGGTCGTCCTCGGTATTGCATGCGACACCGTCCAGGGCGACGGCGTCGAAGCCGTGGTGCCCTTCGTCAGGCGCTACGAGATCGACTATCCGATCCTGCTCGCCAACGAAAGTTTGCTCGATACCTTCAATGTCGAAGCCATTCCGACGACGGTGTTCATCAGCGCCGACGGTCGCGAGGTCGGCCGCCTCACGGGGTTCGGCACGATGGCCGAGCTTGAGCAGACGATTCGGCAGTTGATGCAGAAGGGTCGCGGCGGCAAGAAGGCCCCCAAGGAACCGGAAGGCAAGGTTTACGAGATCGGATACAAGATCAAATGAACCGCCAACCCCTATGCCGTCATTCCGAGCGCAGGGCTGCCGAAGCGAGGAATCCCGGTTTCCAACTAGTCTCGAATTAACAAGGCTTTTCCGCAACGCCGACATCGTGGATCCGGGATT
>DASPQU010000286.1:0-6873 GCA_035624805.1 Binataceae bacterium (SeqCode)
AAGCCGAGAAGTGCGGCTTCGATTCGGTCTGGACCGCGGAGGCTTACGGCTCCGACGCGATAGCGCCGCTGGCGTGGATCGGGGCGCTGACAATGAAAATCCGGCTCGGCACGGGAATCATGCAGATGCCGGCGCGCACCCCCGCGATGACGGCGATGACTGCCATGACGCTCGACGCGCTCTCGGGCGGACGCTTCATCCTCGGAATAGGGCCCAGCGGTCCGCAGGTCGTGGAAGGATGGCACGGCGTGCCGTACGGCAAGCCGCTCCAGCGCACGCGCGAGTACATCGAGATCGTGCGCAAGGTTCTCGCGCGCGAAGAGCCCGTCGAGCTGCACGGAAAAGAATACGATATCCCGTACACGGGTCCGGGATCGTCAGGTCTCGGCAAACCTCTAAAGAGCATCCTGCACGGACGCAAGGATATGCCGATCTACACCGCTTCGATTAGCCCCAAGGGGGTCGAACTCGCGGCTGAGATGGCAGACGGCGTCATCCCGGTCTGGATGAGCCCGGAGCGATGGGACCTCTATGACAAGTCGCTCAAGGCGGGCTTCGCGAAGACCGGCGGCAAAAAGAGTCTCGCGAACTTCGACGTCGCGCCATTCGTTAATTGCGTGATGGGCCCGGACATCGAGAAGTGCCGGATGCCGGTGAAGGGGATGCTCGCGCTCTATATCGGCGGGATGGGCGCGCGTAGCAAGAACTTTTACAACGACTATGCGAAGCGGCTCGGATACGAAGCCGAAGCCGTAAAGATCCAGGATTTCTATCTCGGCGGAAAGAAGGCCGAAGCGATGGCGGCGGTGCCCGACAAGCTCGTCGATGAGGTGGCGCTGGTTGGGCCGAAGGAACGCATCGTCGAGCGGCTGAAGGCGTGGAAGGCGTCGCCGATTAAGACGATGCTGCTCAGTGGCGGCTCGGTCGAAACGATTCGCGCCCTCGCGGAGGCCTGCGCCTAGCGGGAAAAAGACCGCGGCATATCGAACCAAACGGCGGGCGGATCGCAATTGCGATTCGCCCGCTTTCTTTTGGACGGTCTGTATCCGCTGTGCCTGCTAACGCAGAGATTATGTATCCGAAAGGTACACTGCGGATATCGGACCTGTTTGCACTCTTTGGGGCACGCTAATTGCTGACCATATCCGCCGTGTCGGACCTTACTGAGATTCGAATCGAAGGCAGGGGCGGACAGGGAAATGTAGTCGCTGCCTATATGCTCGGTGAGGCCGCATTCGAGGCTGGTCGATTCGCGCAAGCGTTCCCAAGCTTCGGTCCGGAGCGACGCGGAGCGCCAGTCGCGTCGTTCGTTCGAATATCAGATCGTCCGATTCGCCGACGCTGTCAGATTCGCGAACCGTCGTACGTAATTATCCAAGAGCCCGGCCTGCTTCATCTCGCAGGCGCCGCGCAGGGCGTGCTTCCGGGCGGCGGGATTCTAATCAATTCGCCCAAGTCGCCCGAAGAGTTGGGATTCTCGATGCCGGGGCGCAACGTCATATCGATCGCCGCGAACGCGATGGCGGTCGAATTTCTCGGCGAACCGATTCCGAACACCGCCTTGCTCGCTGGATTGCTCAACCTGACCGCGATGCTTCCGATGAAATCGCTGGAAGCTGTGTTGGCGCACAGGTTCGTCGGCGAAACGCTCAAGCTAAATCTAGCGCTCATGCGCGCCGCCGCCGAACGCGTGCCGTCAGGGGCGTGGAGGCTCGGAGGCTGATGGAGGCGATCGAGGGCTCCGCGGCGATCGCACGCGCTGTCGCACTGTGTCGTCCGCAAGTTGTGGCGGCATATCCGATCACACCGCAGACGCACATCGTCGAAAATCTCGCGCAGCTAATCGCCGACGGCAAACTGCGATGCGAGATGGTCAGCGTCGAGAGCGAATTTTCCGCTGCGTCGGTCGTGCTGGGTGCGGCGGCCTCGGGATCGCGCGCATACACCGCCAGCTCGGCGCAGGGCCTCCTGCTGATGACCGAGGTGCTGTACAACATCGCGGGTCTTCGCATCCCGCTGGTGCTCACCTGCGCGAATCGAGGAATCGGCGCGCCGGTCACAGCGTGGAACGATCAGCAGGATTCCATGACGATGCGCGATGCCGGGTGGATTCAGCTCTACTGCGCTGACAATCAGGAGGCGGTCGATACGATGATTCAGGCGTATCGAATCGCAGAGCGCACCGAGCTGCCGGTAATGGTTTGCGTCGACGGCTTCACGCTCACTCATACGCTGGAACCGATAGACCTCCCGACGCAGGAGCAGGTCGATTCGTTTCTGCCGCCGTACAAGTTTGCGCGCTCGCTCGATCCGTCCAGGCCAATCACTATTGGGAACCTAGTAACTCCCGACTATTACGCCGAGGCCCGCTATACGCATCATCGTGCGCTGCTCCGTGCGCTCGACGAGATCGCTGCCGCAGATCGAGATTGGGAGCGCGTCGTTGGCCGGCGATGTGGTCCGCTTCTGACGGTCGACGGTCCGTCGCAATCGCGGATTGCCATCCTTTCAATCGGGTCCGTCGTCGGGACCCTGCTCGACGCGCGCGACGAATATCCCGACCTGGAACCCGCAAAGATCATCAAGCTGCGATCGATGCGTCCGTTTCCAGTCGATGCGATCCAGGAGGCGTGTGCCGGGCTCGAAGATCTGATCGTGCTCGAACGCGCATTCTCTGCGGGCGGCGGCGGAATTATCGCGAGCGAAGTCCGTGCCGCGCTGTCCGAAATGAAAGCTCCGCTGCGCGTTCACAGCTTCGTCGCGGGATTGGGCGGCAGAGACATGCCGCTCGATCTTTATCGCCGCCTGCTCGACGCAGCAAAAACGTCAACGCCGGAGCGCTTCTCGATTATTGATCTCGATCTGTCGAAAGTCGCAGAGGAGGATCGCTGAGATGGCGGCGAAACACGATCGCGACGAGATCGCCGCGCTGCATCAGAAGCAGCCGGCGTTTCGCGGCCTCGATGCGGGCCACATGGCGTGCCCCGGATGCGGTCAGGCGCTCGGCGCAAGACTCGTGACCGAAGCGATCGGACCCGACGTTATCATCGCGAACGCTACAGGATGCCTCGAAGTCTTCACGGCTGCGTGGCCGCGCAGTTCATGGCGCGTCCCGTGGATCCATTCGCTGTTCGAGAACGCGCCCGCAGTCGCGTCAGGAATCGAGGCTGCGCTCAAGGTTCAAGGACGGCCGACAAAGGTCGTCGCCTTCGGCGGCGACGGCGGCACGTTCGATATCGGTCTCCAGTCGCTGTCCGGGATGCTCGAACGAAATCACAACGTGCTCTACGTCTGCTTCGACAACGAAGCTTATATGAACACAGGCGTACAGCGTTCGAGCTCGACTCCTCACGCCGCGATGACAACAACCTCGCCGCGCGGCGAGCATCGGATGGGCAAGCGGCATCTAAAGAAAGATCTGCTCTCGATCATCGGCGCGCATCATATTCCTTATGCTGCAACCGCCACTGTCGCGTATCCGTCCGATCTGCGAGCGAAGGTGCGCCGCGGCATCGAAATCGAAGGTCCCGCGTTTATCCTCGTCCATTCGCCGTGCCCTCTCGGATGGGGTCACGACGGCGCAGTTACGATCGAAGTCGCGCGGCTGGCGGTGCAGACGGGAATTTTTCCGCTGATCGAAATGGAACGAGGCATCCCGGTGAGCGCGATGAAAATCCGCGAGCTTCGTCCCGTCTCCGATTATCTGAAATTGCAGGACCGATTCCGCCATCTTTTTGAGGACGTGCCTGAGGCACGCGAAGAACTCGAGCACCTGCAGGAACTCGCCAATTACAACGTCGAGCTCTATGGGCTTCGCGGCGAGCGTGCTGAACCGGGCGACAGCGAGGGCTCCGATACGGTCACCCGCGGAGGTCTTCGATCGTCGTGAGGGATGGACGATGCCGACCGTGACGCGCGGCAGTTTCGCATACGCCTCAACCTCGCTCCTGTTCAATACGGGAGGGTGGCGTCAGATGCGCCCCGAGCATCGCGGCAGGCACGCGCCCTGCGCGACTGCGTGTCCTGCGGGAGAGACGCCGCGCGACTACCTCGCGCATGTCGCAAACGGCGATTTGCGCGCCGCCTGGGAAAACCTGGTCGCTGCCAATCCGATGCCGGCGATTACCGGCCGCGTCTGCCACCATCCCTGCGAAACCCAATGCAACCGAGGTTCGTACGACGAATCGATCGCGATTCACAGCGTCGAGCGATTCCTGGGCGATCGGGCGATCGAGGAAAACTGGCCTTATCCGATTCGATCCGCGGCGAGCGATGCGCCGGAGGTCGCAGTGGTCGGCGCGGGGCCTGCCGGATTCTCGGCGGCCTATCGTCTCATCCGAGGCGGTCTGAAAGTCACCATTTTCGATTCCGAACCTCAACCCGGAGGGTTGCTGCGCAGTGCGCTTCCACCCTATCGGCTGCCGCGTGAGGTCCTCGATCGCGAACTCGAACGTCTGCTCGCAACGGGCATAGCCTTTCGTCCCAACACGCGAATCGGACGCAACGTGTCGATCGAAGAATTGCAGCAAGGCTTCAGCGCGATATTTCTCGCTCCCGGCACGGGACGGCATCGAAGCTGGTCCGTCGACGGCGTCGAGCCGGGAGATTTGCGCTGCGGACTGGATTTCCTCAAGGAATGGATTTCGATTGGCGAAATATCCGCGCACGGGAAGATTGCGATAGTCGGCGGCGGCAACACCGCCATCGATCTGGCGCGCGTGCTCAAATTCACCGGCGCCGCCGAAGTCCACATCATCACGTTTCAGGCCCTGCCCGAGGCCGGGGTCGGCAAGCCGCCTGCAGATGTAATGTCGGCCACGCCGCGCGAGATTCACCAGGCTCTCGAAGAAGGCGTGATCGTTCACGACCATCGCGGCGTAAAGCGCCTCCTCATGCGCGGCGGCGACGTCGTCGGCCTCGAGATGGTTCATATGCGGGAACTCGACGAAGGCGACGGCAAGCGCAAGCTCGTCTCATTCGAGGGCACCGAGACAGTGCTCAAGGTCGATCGTGTCATTCCCGCGGTCGGCCAGCAGGTCGACCCGGCTGGATTCGAGAACATCCTGGGCAGAGCCGAATTCTTCAAGCCAGATCACTTCGGCAGGCTTGATGGTCATCGCGGAATCTTTGTCGGTGGCGACGCTCGCGGGGCCGGCGGCAGCGTCGCCGGCGCAATCGGAGATGGACATCGGGCGGCGATGGCGATCCAAGCGTATCTCCGCGGATCTGACGCTCCGCACGAAAAAGCGCTCGAGCCAATCGCCTGCAGTGAGCTCAATCTTTCTTATTTCGATCACTCGCCGCGCGTGAAGGCTCCGATTCTCGACATTGCAAGCCGTTCGACCGCGACTGAAATTGAGGGCGCGATCTCGCGCGAAGGCGCGCGCGCTGAAGCGTCGCGATGCTTTTCATGCGGTGAATGCATGTCCTGCGATAACTGCTGGACGCTCTGTCCCGACAACGCAGTGCTGAAGGTGCATGAATCGGCTAAGGAAAGAAGCGGCTACGTCTTCGACTACGATCACTGCAAAGGCTGCGGCATATGCGCGCGTGAATGTCCGGTGGGTTTCATCACGATGATTAACGAACCATGAGCGCAGGGGGCAGCCATATGAATGAGCTATTCAAATTTGCCGACGATATCGGACCCGAAAAGGTTGTAGGCATCTACATCCCGAAACTCGACCTGCGCGGCGTCGTCGTCGTGGACAATACCGCGATTGGACCGGCTATCGGCGGTTGCCGTATGGCGCCCGACGTTACCGTCGAGGAGTGTGCCCGCCTGGCGCGCGCGATGACGATGAAGAATGCTGCGGCCGGTCTTCCGCACGGCGGCGGAAAATCCGTGATCATGGCCGACCCGGCGATGCCGATAGAGCGCAAGGAACGCATCATGCGGGCTTTCGCCTGCGCCATCCGCGATCTTTGCGACTATATCCCAGGGCCCGACATGGGACTCGACGAGCGCGCGATGGCGTGGGTGCACGAGGAGATAGGCAGGGCCGCGGGTCTCCCCACAGTGCTGGGCGGCATTCCCCTCGACGAAGTCGGAGCAACAGGATTCGGGCTGGCGATCGCGGCTGAGGTCGCACAGGAATTCTGCGACGTAAAGCTCGCGGGCGCGCGCATCGCGGTGCAGGGATTTGGCGCTGTCGGAAAACACGCCGCGAGATTTCTTGCCGCACGCGGTGCCGTTTTGGTCGCCGCGGCTGATTCGAAAGGAGCGATCGCTAATCCGGATGGTATCGATATCGAGGCCTTGATCGCGCATTCGAAGAGCGGCGCAAAGGTCGGCGATTTTCCGAGAGGCCGTCGGATTGAACGCGACGCGATCATCGGCGTTGATTGCGACATACTGATTCCCGCAGCGCGTCCCGACGTGATTACGATGGCCAACGTCGATTCGATTCGCGCCCGACTCATCCTGCAAGGCGCCAACATCCCGGCATCGCTCGAAGCCGAGCGTCGCCTGCATCAGCGCGGCGTTCTCTCGGTTCCGGACTTTATCGTCAACGCTGGCGGGGTTATCTGCGCATCGGTCGAATATCACGGTGGCACTCAGTTGCAGGCGTTCGAAAATATCGAAGAGAAGATTCGAACCAATACCCGCGCCGTCCTCGAAGCGGTGCGCCGGCGCAAGGTCACGCCGCGCCAGGCCGCAATCGACCTCGCACGCGAGAGGGTCGTTAGCGCAATGTCATATCGACGTTTTTGAGACTCGGTCGCGCGCGAAGGCTTCCAACCTGGTCACAATTGCGTCCCAGCTCTTGGCAGTTGAGCCGTAACACGAACGCGCGAACGCTGGCTCTCAGAGAAGAGTGGCGCCCCCTGCGGGATTCGAACCCACGGCCCCAGGATTAGGAATCCTGTGCT
>DASPQU010000287.1:0-4776 GCA_035624805.1 Binataceae bacterium (SeqCode)
GATCATGATGACCACGACCAGATCTTTTTGGGGAACCGCCCCTTGGGATCGTTCTCGAATCTCATCTCATGCCTCGGACGTTCCTCATTCGATCGATGTAGCGATTGTCGGCGGCGGTTTCACCGGCTGCTCTGCGGCATATCATCTCGCACGCAGCGGGGTGCCCTGTGTCGTGCTCGAGGCTGGCGATTTAGGCGACGGCGCGAGCGGCAGAACGGGAGGATTGGTGCTCGAGGGCACGGCAGTTGGAGCGCTCGACGGTGTCGAATCGTGCATCTCGCATCTCAAGTCGGTGGTCGACGACGAGCATATCGATTGTGATTTGCGTACGCCGGGATGCTGGGAGATTGAGCATCGCGGCTCTCCCTCCTCGCGGGCGCTGCCCTGGCGCGACGACGCAAAACTCATCGCGGTCAAGCGTACGGTCGCAGGCGGTACAGTCGAGCCTGCGAAGCTGACAGCAGGTCTCGCCGAGGCGGCGTTAAGAGCAGGTGCAAGGATTTGCGACCACGCTCGCGTTCGAGAAATCCGAATCGGGGACCCGATCGAAATCGTGACGGAGCGCGGTGAGATTCGCCCGAATTGGGTGGTCGTTGCCGCCAACGCATGGATCGAATCTCTGATCCACGGACTCGGAAACGATTTGCGCAGCTCGCTTACCTTCGCCTGCGCGACGGAGTCGCTACCCGACCGAACGATCGATGAAATCGGTTTGGGAGAGCGGATTCCGTTCTACACCGCCGACCTTCCCTATTTGTGGGGGCGCGTCACCGCCGAGAATCGGATAATTTTCGGCGCCGGCTTGCTGTTCGGCGCGCCTGACGATTTGGAAAATAGCGGAGTCGGACAAGATGAGTTCGATCGCATCCTGAGCGATTTGCGTACGCGGGTAGGAAATCTTCACCCTGAGCTGGCAAACGTGCGGATCGACCATTCGTGGGCGGGACCTATAGCTTTCACCCGCGATGCGGTGCCGATTCTCGGGCCGCATCCACGATGCCCGCGCATCATCATCTCGGGCGCGTATGCGGGACACGGCGTCGCGCTCAGTGTCAGAGCCGGAGCGATGATCTCAGCGTCGATCGTCGATGGCGACGCCCTGCCCGATTGGGGTAGTCCCGCACGCGGAGTCACGAGGAAGGCTTAGGTCCTCTCCGCGTTACAGCGCTGCGTACACCGCGTCGATCAGCGCGGCGGCACGTGAATCGATGAGCAACCCGTTCGCCATCTGATTCATCGTGTATCCAAAGCCGACTTTCGCGATCGGGTCCGCGAATCCCAGCGACCCGCCCGCACCCGGATGCCCGAAAGACTTGCGGTTCGGGCCAAACGCCGCTCCCGGCTGCGACAACATAAAGCCCATCGAGAAACGCGTCGGCATCTGCATCAGCACCTGATCGGGACCATACGACTGTTCGGTGTAGAACCGTTCGATGGCTTCAGGCCTGACGATGCGATAGCCGCCGATCTCACCGCCGCGCGCGAGAGCGCCATACAGACGCGCCAGCGAGCGCGCGGTTGCGTGACCGTTGCCGCCACCCAGTTCCGCCGCACGCCATTCGCGCGAGTTGACCAGATTCGGTTTGGTGAGAACGGGAGGATTCAGGAACGCTTTGGCCGTAGCGCCCTCCAGATCCTTCATCGCTTCTTCAAACAGGTTCGGCTCGCCGGGCGCGGGCGGAGCGGCGGGAAGCAGATCGGACACTCGCGGGTCGTGTTTGGCGTCGAGCCCGATATGCGCGTCGAGTCCCGCCGGCTCGGCGATCTCGGTCCTGAAATACGTGCCGAGCCCCTTCCCGGAGATTCGTCTGATAAGCTCGCCCGCGAGCCATCCGATCGTCAGCGCGTGATAGCCGTGCTTCGTGCCGGGTTGCCACCACGGCTCCTGCGCGGCGAGCGCGTCGACCATGGTGTCCCAATCGAAGATCGCGCTTTCTTCAAGCGGCTTTTTGATCGCGGGCAAACCTGCGCGATGGCTCAGCACGTAGCGCACAGGGATGTCTTTCTTTCCCGCTTGCGCGAACTCGGGCCAATAGCGCGCGACGGGCTCGTCGGGATCGAGCCTGCCCTGATCGATCAAGCGATGCGCGCAGGTCGCGGTGAGGCCTTTGGTCGTCGAATAGACGTTGACGAGAGTATCGCGCGTCCACGGGCGCGTCTTTCCCTTGTCAGCGTGACCGCCCCAGAGATCGACGACCGGCCGCCCGTCGAGGAAAATTGCAACGGCAGCACCGAGCTCGCCACGCTTCTCGAAATTCTCCGCGAAGGTTTTCTTAACTCCCTCGAAGCGCCTGTCGCACTCGCCTTCGATTCTGAAATCTGACGACATTCCCGGCCTCCTGAGTCAAATTCTGTATACCATCAGAATGTCCGACCCTTGCAATACGAAAATCGATTCCGGTTGAGCATTCGCGGGCGCGACGATAGGTTTCGCGGATAAAGGAGTACGTCATTCATGGCAAACCTTGCGCATCGCACGGTCAATGCGAACGGGATTCGTATCCATCTGGTCGAAGCAGGAACCGGCCCGCTCGTTCTGATGGTCCACGGCTTTCCGGAATCGTGGTACTCCTGGCGCCATCAGCTTCACGCGCTCGCCGACGCCGGATATCGCGCCGTTGCGATCGATGTGCGCGGTTATGGACGCTCGTCAGCGCCGGTCGCGATCGACGCGTATCGGATGATGAATCATGTCGGGGACAATCTCGGGGTGGTCGAGGCGCTCGGCGAAAAGAAAGCGATCATTTTCGGTCACGACTGGGGTGCGCCGATAGCCGCGAACTCTGCGCTCATCCGTCCCGACGTTTTTCGAGCCGTCGCATTGCTGAGCGTCCCTTATTCGCCGCGCGGGTCGCGCAAGCCGAGCGAGGCGTTCCGCTTGATGGGCGGCGAGGAGGAATTCTACATCGAGTACTTCCAGCAGCCGGGTCGTGCCGAAGCCGAAATCGAACCCGACGTCCGCGGATGGTTGCTTGGCTTTTATTACGGCGCGTCGGGCGATGCGCCCCCGCCGTCGGGCGGAGGCACGATGGCGACGATTCCGCAGGGCGGAAAGCTTCGCGATCGGCTAACGATTCCCGAGACCCTGCCGGCGTGGTTGACCGCCGAGGACCTCGACTTTTACGTCGGCGAATTCGAGCGCACCGGCCTGACCGGCGGGCTGAATCGATATCGAAACGTCGACCGCGACTGGGAAGACCTGGCTGCTTACGCCAATCAGCCGATCATCGTCCCATCCCTGTTTATCGGCGGGGAAAAGGATGGGCCGACGCGATGGGGCGCCAATTCGATCGCCAATTTTTCGCGTACGCTTCCGGCCCTGCGCGGCTCCCACATCCTCAGCGGATGCGGTCACTGGGTGCAACAGGAGCGCCCGCATGAGGTGAATAAGCTTCTGATCGATTTTGTGAAGGACGTGTAAAGCAAAGACGTCGAATCTCCGAATTCCGTTTGTTTCTCAACAACATCTCTGGGGTAGCATCGCGTGCGGCTTATGCGAGAGAGAATGTTTTGTTGTCGGACGAATGATAGAGACGGCGCTTCGGCGTCGGTACAATGTCACAAGTGTCCCGGCCATCCGCACTCCTTTTCGATTTCGGGGGCACCTTGGATTGCCCGTCGCATTGGCTCGATCGATTCGTGTCACACTACCGGTCGAGCGGATTCGCAATAGAGCGCGCCGAACTCGACCCCGCATTTTCGCACGCCACCGAGGCGGGATACCGCGTTTCGAAGCGGCTGGAAAAGTTCAACCTGATCGAGCTGGTGAGATTCCTCGTCGGTCAGCAGTGGGAATATCTGCGAGCGCAGGGACCGGAAGGATATCGAGAGATGATATCCGCGATGGCGCCGCGCGACAGGTTCGGCGCGGTCGAGAAAATCAGCGAATCGTTTGTGCGCGAGACCTCGCAAGGGATGCGCCGCAACGCCGAAGTTATCGCGATGCTGAGTGAGTCTTACAAAATCGGCGTGGTATCGAACTGGTATGGCAACCTCGAAACGATCCTCACAGAAGCGGGGATGCGCAAATTCGTTCGCGCCATCGGCGATTCGTCGCGACTCGGCGTCTTCAAGCCGGATCCTGCGATTTTTTCGAAAACGCTCGCAATGCTCCACGTCGAGCCGGGCGCCGCTGCGATGGTAGGCGATTCAATGCTCAAGGATTGCGCGCCAGCCCATCGGCTTGGCATGCAAACTGTTCTGTTGCGGATCGAAGGTGCAACCGCGACTGCGCAGGAAATCGACTTCGCTCCCGATTATGTAATCGGTTCGCTCGAAGAATTGCTCAAGTTCCGATGGTAACGCGATTGCAAGGAGCCATCCTAGCCGCAGGACGCGGCGAGCGCCTTCGCAAAGGTGTCGACGATTTGCCCAAGCCTCTCGTCAGCATTGGAGGGACGCCGCTGATCGTGCGGCAGGCGCAGGCGCTCATGAGTGCGAACGTTGAGGGCATTGTGGCGGTAGTGAATTCGGAAACTGCGGCAGCGATGAAAAAAATCTCGTTGGAAATGCCGCCAAATGTCAGCGTCGTGGTGCGCGATACCGCCAGTTCGATGGAGACTCTGCTCGCGATCGGAGAGCATCTGCAAGCGGGACATTTCCTGATGACCACCGTCGATACGATTATGCCGACGGCGGAGTTTTCGCGTTTCGTAAATTCTGCGTTACGGATGCTGGATTCTCACGCAGAAGGTATCGACGGGGTTATAGGTGTCGTAAAATGGCGAGGCGATAAAAAACCCCTCTTCGCTAAAGTTTCGCCCTATGGTATAATTA
>DASPQU010000288.1:0-2666 GCA_035624805.1 Binataceae bacterium (SeqCode)
TTGATCGATTCCTTTATCGCAGCGGATGCCGAGTCGATGACGTCCGAGACCATGCGCTCGATTGATCCCGAAACGTGGGGTTCGATACGAATGCGAACGCATCCCAGCGTTTGTCTTATCGAAGCGAGTTGGGACGTAGCCGCTGTCTTGCGCGCGGTCGAAGAGGGTGCTCCAGCGCTCGACCATCCCGTATCCGGGCGGTTCCCGATCGTTGTATGGCGTATGAATAATCGATCGTTCTACCGGGACGCCGAGCCGGTCGAGTTTCAGGCGCTATCGCTCGCGCACCAGGGAGCCGGCTTCGGCGACATTTGCGAACTGGTTGATGCGAAAACCACCGACGATTCCACGGTCACAATCGCTGCATTGCTTGCACGATGGCTCGCTGACGGCGTGCTCGTCGGCTCCGGCTGATATCGAATCTTCCCTTCAGTCTTGGCTACCTGCCCGATGCTCGGCTAGTTTGATCGGGTAGAGAGGCCGGCTGTGGTCGGCTGAACGCCAAGGTGAAAGGCGCATCGATAGCCGTCGAGACGCCGCGCTCGCGCCCGCAGTTGGTCGAGTTCGCGCGACTGCCCTACGCGATCTATGCAGATCGCGAGGCGTGGTGGCCGCCCGATGTCGAAAACGAAATCGACCTGATTTGCGGGCGCAGCGCATTGTCCGGCCATCTCGAAATCGAACCGTTTTGCGCTCGCGTCGACAACCGCTTGTGCGCTCGCGTCAGCGCGGTGGTCAATCATCGATACATCGATCACTGGAAGGAAAACGTCGGGCAGTTGATCCATTTCGAGGCCCTGCCTGGGTGCCGCGACGCGGTCGTCGCGATGTTTGAGGATGCGATCCGATGGCTTCGCGGGCGCGGGATGACCGCGGTGCGCAGCGGTTTCGCGGCGTTTCTCGATTATCCATATGCGATCGACAATTACGACGCCTTCCCGTCCTTTCTGCTGCGCTCGAACCCCGACTACTACCATTCGTATTTCAAGAACGCCGGCTTCGAGACGGAAAAAGGCCAGCTCGACTACACCGCGGTTCTCACGCCCTCAATCCTCGATCGGTACCATGGGATGATAGATGCGGCGTCGCGCGCGGGCGTGCAAATCCGAAGCTGGCGCGAGTTTGGGTATCTCGCCGCGATCGACGCATGGACCGACATAACCAATATTGCTTTCGCGAGGCATTGGGCGTGGAATCCCGTTGCACGCAGCGAGGTGCGGCCGATGCTTACGTCGATGTGGGACACGCCTGTCGCAGATTTGTCGATGATCGCGATGCTGGGCGGTCGTCCCGTCGGCGCGGTTTTTTCAGTTCCCGATATGAGCGTGACTCTAGCCAGTGTTCGACGCGGCGCGCGACTCAATCCTGAGCGCGGCGGCGGCACGAGGGGCGCGCTGATCAACGTCGGAGTTGTTGACGAGGCGCGCGGCCGCGGAATCGCGCGTGCGATGGCGGCGCGGTCGTTTCTTGAGATGTCGCGGCGTTCGATGCGTTATGCAGGCTACACTCTCGTGCTCGACGACAACTGGCCATCGCGACGTACGGCGGAAAGCCTCGGCGCGCACGTGACGTCGAATTTCGTCACCTATCGTCGCGAACTGGCAAGCTCGCGCACAGGCGCTCGGGCGCAAGGTCGCTCCTGAGATTCGCGCACATGTTTTCTCTCCGTATCCTGATCCTGTTCGTCCACGTCGCCGCGGTGATCGTCGCGCTTGGCGGATCTCTCTTCAGCACGTTCGCATTGACGCCGATCCTTGCGCGCGAGCTCGAGCCCGCAATTCGAATCAAGGTCGTTCGCCGCGTTATTCGTACGCTCGGCGCGATCGTCTTGACCGCGCTCGCGATCCTGGTGGTGACGGGCTTCGGAAATCTGCTCTACTATGGCGCGGTCACGCTGACGCTCGCGTTCAAGCTGGTGCTTGTAGTTGTTGTGATCCTCGTCGCGCTGTTTCAATACGCAAATCTCGGGATGCGGATAGATCGGATGTCGGCGGGAGGGCCTAGTCCCGAGCTCACGTCGATACTCGCACGATTTCGTCGAATAGGGATAATCAACGGCGTTCTGGTGCTGGCAATTGTCTACCTGTCGCTCACACTCACGCGGGAAACGAATCAAGTCGTGCTAATGCCGATGCAATAGCTGTCCGATGGCGGAAAAATCGAAATTCGTGCGTCTGCTTCGATGGCTGACTATTCTTCTCGCCCTAAGCGGATTCATTTCGACGCTCAGCTTCGCGACCGGAGCGGAGATTGCGGTTCGTTATCTGAGCCCGGCGTTCGGCGCGTGGTGGGACACGAATGAATTCACGATCATGGCATGGTCGGCATCCGCGCTCGGGATGGTTGTCGCGATACGCTCGGGCGCCCGTGTCGTCCAACCGCTGTCTGCGCGGCGAACTGCGGTTGCGTTGGCTCTTGCAATTGCGGCCGTGCTGCTCATACCGGTTGCCGATGCTGTCGCAAAGCTCGGGCGAATGGGATGGGACGCCGACGGCGGCACGATCGCGCGATGGCTGATCGCGCGTCTGGATTACGAAGTCGGAACCTTTCTTGACAAGGTAGTTATCGCGGGCGTCTACTTTCTTAAAATGGCGGCGTTTGCGATGCTGGCCGGGCTGGGTATCGTCAGCGCCTCGGTGGTCGTGTCTTTGGTCGCCGGAAAATTT
>DASPQU010000289.1:0-5180 GCA_035624805.1 Binataceae bacterium (SeqCode)
CGCCTGAAGCAATCCCACCGTCACCGCGTCGAGCCCGATAAAGATTACGGCGAGCGTCAGCAGCGTCAAAACCAGCGACAAGAGGCAGTGCACGGCGTTGCGCTGGACGATCACGCCCAGCGCCGAGAAGAGAGCAAGCACCGCGAGAAAGATGAACGCCCACCAAGGCATCAGTGCGATCCCCCAAGAACTATGACGAAAGCAGTCGCCACGAGGTTGAGCAGCCCCAGCGGAACGAGGCCCTTCCATCCCAGGCGCATCAACTGATCGTAACGGAAGCGCGGCAGCGTCCATCGAATCAGCCCGAAGAAGATGCACACGATCGCGACCTTAATCAGAAACGCCACCACGCCGATAACCGCGACCGCGAGCGGAGCGACTGAAATCACGGCGCTGCCGAAATGGAATCCGTCGCGATACAGAAACGGCACCTGCCATCCGCCGAGGAAAAACACCGTCAGTAGCATCGCGACCAGCGCCTGTTCCGCCAGGTCGGCGAGCATGAAACAGGCCTGCTTTCCGCCGGAATATTCGGTGAAATATCCCAGGACCAGTTCGGATTCGCATTCTGGAAGATCGAACGGCACGCGCTTGGATTCCGCTATTCCCGCGACCATGAACAGGATGAACGCAAGGGGCTGCAGGAAGACTCCCCAGCACGGGATGATTCCGAACCACATTCCGCCCTGCGCGCGGCAGATAGCCTGCAAATCGAGCGTCCCGTAGGTCATGACTACGGCGACGATGGCAAGCCCGAGCGCGATTTCGTAGGAGATCATCTGCGCGCTGGCGCGCACGCTGCCCAGCAGCGCCCAGCGATTGTTCGACGCCCATCCTCCGAGCGCAACTCCGTAAACGCCGACGCCGACCGTCGCAAGAAGATAGAGAATCCCGACGTTTATCTTCGCCGCCTGCAGCTCAAACGTATGGCCGCCGATCGTGATCGTGTCGCCGAAGGGAATCACAGCAAACGCGATCAGCACGGGAAAGAGCGCGAGAAACGGCGCCAGCGCATGAACGAAATGATCCGCGCCGTCGGGAACGAAATCTTCCTTGGTAAAGAGCTTAACCGGATCGGCGATCAGAGTATTGATGATGCCGAGATTGGGGAGCCCGAATTTGCGATCGAAGCCGAACAAGCTCGCGCGGTTTGCTCCGATACGATCCTGGATCAGCGCGCTTCCCTTGCGCTCGAAATAGAGGAGCAGCAGCGCCAAATTGAGCGCCACCAGGATCATGATAATCGCTTCAATTGCGCCGACTACGAGATTAACCATTGCGCTTCGAGAGCTCTTCGACCAACTTGAGCGTCGTTTCCTCGGTCAGGTTTTCGTAGAACAAATCGTGATTTAATTGAAGCATCGGCGCCGTGCCGCATGATGCCAGACATTCGGCGACACCGAGCGTGAACTGACCATCCGGTGTCGTTTGGCCGACATCGATCCCGAGCTTTTTCTTGAGGCACTCGACGATATGGTCCGCGCCACGCAATCGACAGGAGAGATTCGTACAAACCTCAAGATGCCATTTGCCGACCGGTTCCTTGTTGAACATCGTATAAAACGACACCACCGCGCTGACGTGCGCGATCGGCAGTTCCATCAACTGCGCCACGTACTCCTGAACTCCGGCGCGGAGCCAGCCAAACTCGCGTTGAGCGATCCAGAGCGTCGGCAGTAGGGCCGCCCGCCGGGTGGGATAATGTCCCAACAGCTCGCGATATTCCTCTAAAGCGGCGTCGGAAAACTTGATTTCGGGTGCCTCGGGCATGGTGCCGTATTATCGAACCTTCAGAGTCGCAAACGTGTTTGTTCGGAAATCTAATGAACAGCTTCCTAAGATTCACTAATCAGGAACATGTCGCAAGCGTTTTGCGCAAGCCCAACTTGCACGCTCTCGTGCGAGGGGTTGTTCGCAATCAAAGCTTTTCACGCGTACTATGGAGGACACCAGCTTTGCGAATAATTTCCGGAGAAGCCCACGGCCGACGACTCAAGGCGCCGCGCGGTTTGAGAACCCGCCCCGCGACAGCGCGGGCTCGAGCGTCAATCTTTTCGACAATTGCGGCGCGACTCGACCTCGAAGGCGTCAACATTCTCGACATTTTTGCCGGAAGCGGATCGCTCGGTATCGAGGCATTGTCGCGCGGCGCGGCTAGCGCGACGTTTATCGATTCGTCTCGCGAGGCAGCCGCGACGATTCGAGAGAATCTCGAAAATCTCGGTCTCGCCGAGCGCGGCACGGTCATCAGCGTCGACGTTTTCCGCGCGCTTGCCGAGCTCGGGCCGGCGAATCGTCGATTTGGCGTAGTGTTCATCGACGCGCCGTGGACAAACGACATGAGCGCGAAGGTATTGGAAGATCTTGCCCGCCACGGGCTTGTCCAACAGGGTGGATGGGTGATAGTTCGGCAATCGCGTCGGGCTGCGGAGGCACCGCAGGCGCCGACAGAATACGAAAGGTTCAAACTCGCGACATTGGGGGATCATCGAATCGCCTTTTATCGCCGCAGGGAAGATGGAACAGGCGAAGACGCGGGTGGGTCAGCAGATGAATAAAGGCAGGGAACACGCACATAGAATCGCCGTCTACACCGGATCTTTCGATCCGATTCACAACGGCCATATCGATATCATTCGGCGCAGCGTCCAGGTTTTCGACGAGGTGATCGTCGCGATCGCCTATAATCCGCACAAGGATTCCGCGCTCTTCACGCCCGACGAACGCGTCGAAATGATTCGCGACGTCATCCGCGATCTTGAACCGCGCGCACGCGTCGACAAATTCAGCGGCCTGTCGGTCGATTACGCCGAGCGCATCGGCGCCAACGTGATCATCCGCAGCCTGCGCGCCGTCACCGATTTCGATTACGAGTTGCAGATGGCGCAGATGAACAAACAGATGAAGCCGAACGTCGAGACGGTGTTCCTGCTCGCCAATCCCAAGCTCTTCTTCAGCGCGTCGCGGCTTATCAAGGAAGTCGCGAGTCACGGTCAGCGTGTGCCGGATCTGGTTCCGGAAAGCGTGATGTCCAAGTTGCGCAAGAAGCTCGGCGTCGATTGAAACTCTGCCTCTCCGCGCTGCGCCGGATGTGACGGCGTCGGGCGGGTTTTGCTCACAATCGTCTCATCGTTAAGATTCATTGCGAACCGCGTCGCACGCCGATGCACGTTCGCGCGCTCCGAGGAAATCAAATGGTCAGATTGAACCGCCGAATTGCCGCTCTCAAACCGTCCGCCACGATGGCGGCCGAGCAACGCGCCACCGAAATGAAGGCCGCCGGCATCGACGTTATCTCGCTTGCCGCAGGCGAGCCCGATTTCGACACGCCCGAGCGAATCAAGGAGGCGGCGCGTCGCGCGCTCGCGGCCGGGCGCACGAAATATACGCCCGTCAGCGGAACGCGTGAGCTCAAGGAGGCGATTGCGCTCAAACTCAAGCGCGACAACCATCTCGATTACGATATCACCGAGATAATCGCTTCCGCCGGCGGCAAGCAGGCCGAGGCAAACGTAATAGCGGCGCTTTTCGACGAAGGCGACGAAGTCATCATCTCGACGCCCGCGTGGGTCAGCTTCGCCGCGATGGTTTCGCTGAGCGGCGCAGCGCCCAAACTGGTCTGGTGTCCCGAGGAATCTGGATTTCTGCTCTCGCCCGATTCGTTGCGCAAGGCGATCGGACCGAAGACGCGAGGCATCATTCTGAACTCGCCCTCGAATCCGACCGGCGCCGTATACAACGCGAGCCAATTGGCGGAGCTCGCGCGCGTCCTCGTCGATACGGAAATCTGGGTGCTTTCCGACGATGTGTACGAACATCTCGCCTACGACGGCCGCGTTCCTCATATCTTCGAAATCGAGCCGCGCCTTAAATCGCACGGCCTCGCGCTGAATTCATTGTCGAAAACTTATGCGATGACGGGATGGCGAATCGGATTCGCCGCCGGTCCGAAAGAAGTCATCGCGGCTGCGAATCGGTTGCAGGGTCAGAACAGCGGCAATCCTACATCGATCACCCAAGCCGCCGCGGTCGAGGCGCTTACCGGACCGCAGGATGAAGTTCGTGTGATGGCGGACGAGTTTCGCAAGCGGCGCTCGCTGGTCGTCGAGCGAGTGCGTGCCCTGCCCGGGTTTCGCCTGCCGAACGTTCCCGCGGGAGCCTTTTACGCATTCCCGAATGTCTCGGCACTGCTCGGCAAGAAGTACAAGGGCAAGGCGCTGGCGAACGGCGATGATGTTGCGAATTTCGTCCTCGAAGAGGGTCGCGTTTCGACGGTTGGCGGCACAGACTTTGGAGCACCGGAGCATATTCGCCTTTCGTATGCGGCATCGGTCGAGAATCTGAACAGGGCCTTTGATCGCATCGCCGAGGCGCTGCGAAAACTGGATTGACGAAGCGTTCGCGGCTCGCGCGATGAGCGGTGTCAGACCGGTGCGTCGTCATCGATGGGACCTGACGCCGCGCGAAGCGATAGCCCTCCAGAACAGGATGCGTGGAAACCTCGTGCTGCGCGACGGTCCGCGCAATCCTCACCTGATCGCCGGAGCTGATGTCGCGTACGACAAGCCGAGCGGTCGATGCTTCGCGGCCGTGGTCGTGATGCGCGCGCCGGCGATGGACGTCGTCGAAATGTCAGTGGCCGAGCGCGCGACTTCGTTCCCGTACGTCCCGGGACTGCTGACCTTCCGCGAAGGACCCGCGCTCCTCGACGCGTTCGCGAAGCTCCATACGCATCCTGACCTGATCATGTTCGACGGTCAGGGCTATTCTCATCCGCGACGCTTCGGACTTGCCTCACACATGGGCTACATCCTCGATATTCCGTCGATCGGATGCGCGAAATCGATTCTAATCGGCGAGCACGACCCGCTTGGCGAAGCGCGCGGGAGTTTCGCCTGGATGATCGATTGGAACGAGCGTATCGGGGCGGCGGTTCGGACGCGCGATTCGACGCGGCCGATCTACGTATCGCCCGGACATCGCGTCGGATTTCGCGCCGCGATCCGCCTCGCGCTCGCGGCCGCAACGAAGTATCGCATCCCCGAGCCGACGCGAATCGCCGATATTCTTGTCGAGCGCGCCAAGCGCGAACGCGTTGCGCATTCTCCATGAATTTCGATTACTGTGTCGCTCATGGTCGCGGGCAACCCCGATGCCATTCAATCGTACACCTCGCGTCG
>DASPQU010000290.1:0-2956 GCA_035624805.1 Binataceae bacterium (SeqCode)
ACGAGGTTCAGACGCTGCGCGGACGCACGGGGCCGTATCTCTATCACGGTCACGCGTTCATGCTCGACTACTTCCGGATGCGCTACATGATGCGCGTCGAGGGCTTCGAGTCGATCAACGTCTTCACGGATCACTACAGCCCGACGTCGATAGCGCTCGCGCCGATCGTCCCGATCCTGTGGCTCGCGATGCGATACTCGGCGGCGATATCCAACCGCCAGCGCAAGCGCAAATCGCGCACGTCGACGCCCGACGCGGTTGCGAGCGAGATCATTCGTCACGTGCTATCGCCGGCGATGCTCTTCGGCAAACGAATGATAGTGACCGCCGTTCGATCGGCGAACTCGAAGCGATAAATTCATCTGATTTTCGATTTTCGTTCGCCGAAATCTGCGTGTAGAACCCCTTGAATTACGCTGCTCGATGATTACACTCACGTTGGCACTCGACTGTGTCGAGTGCTAATTTGTTGGACGGCGCGCCAATCGGATGCGCCGGTCCACCCCCGAAAACAGAAATTACGGAATTGGGCTCAAGGAGGCTTAAGGTCCATCTATGAAAATCAGACCGTTGGGCGATCGCATTCTGGTCAAGCGCATCAAGGAAGAAGAGAAGACCAAGGGCGGCATCATCATTCCTGACACCGCAAAAGAAAAGCCGCAGGAAGGCAAGGTCGTCGCAGTCGGCAAGGGCAAGACAACCGACGACGGCAAGCTTATCGCGCCGGAAGTGAAGGCAGGCGACAAGATTCTGTTCGGGAAATATTCCGGAAGCGAGTTCAAGCAGGACGGCGAAGAGCTTCTCATCCTGCGCGAGGACGACATCCTCGGCGTCATCACCGACTAACTCACTATCGTCGGAAATCTCTAACCAACACGAATAAATCAGGAGAACAAATACACAATGCCTGCAAAGATCGTACGCTTCTCCCAGGAAGCGCGTGAGAAGATTCTCAGGGGCGTCAACGTTCTTGCCGACGCCGTGACCGTCACGCTCGGTCCCAAGGGCCGCAACGTCGTGCTCGAAAAGAGCTTCGGCGCTCCGACCGTGACCAAGGACGGCGTGACCGTCGCCAAGGAAATCGAGCTCGAAGACAAATTCGAGAACATGGGCGCGCAGATGGTCAAGGAAGTCGCATCCAAGACTTCCGACGTGGCCGGCGACGGAACCACCACTGCCACCGTTTTAGCCCGCGCCATCTACACCGAGGGTGTGAAGATGGTCGCCGCGGGTCACGATCCGATGTCGATCAAGCGCGGAATCGGCCGCGCGGTCGAGGCCGTCACGACAGAGCTCAAGGGCCTGTCCAAGCCGACCAAGGATCGCAAGGAAATCGCGCAAGTCGGAACCATCTCCGCCAACAACGATTCCACCATCGGCGAGATCATCGCCGAGGCGATGGAGAAGGTCGGCAAAGAGGGCGTCATCACGGTCGAGGAAGCGAAAGGGCTTGAGACCACGCTCGAAGTTGTCGAGGGTATGCAGTTCGACCGCGGCTACCTTTCGCCGTACTTCGTGACCGATCCGGAGCGGATGGAAGCGCGGCTCGACGATGCATACATCCTCATCCATGAGAAGAAGATCTCCTCGATGAAGGACCTCCTTCCGGTTCTCGAAGCGATCGCCAAGTCCGGCAAGCCGGCCCTGCTGATCGCCGAGGATATCGAGGGCGAGGCACTCGCGACGCTGGTCGTTAACAAGATTCGCGGCACGCTGAACTGCGTCGCGGTCAAGGCGCCGGGATTCGGCGACCGCCGCAAGGCGATGCTCGAGGATATCGCGATCCTCTCAGGCGGACGCATGATCGCCGAGGAGCTCGGCGTGAAGCTCGAAAACGTCACGCTCAACGATCTCGGACGCGCCAAGCGCATCGTGGTCGACAAGGACAACACCACGATCATCGACGGCGCGGGCAAGAAGAGCGAGATCGAGGGCCGTATCAAGCAGATTCGCGCCCAGATCGACGAGACCACGTCCGACTACGATCGCGAGAAGCTCCAGGAGCGGCTTGCGAAGCTGGTCGGCGGCGTCGCTGTGATTCGCGTCGGCGCGGCGACCGAAGTCGAGATGAAAGAGAAGAAGGCGCGCGTCGAAGACGCTCTGCACGCGACCCGCGCTGCGGTCGAGGAAGGCGTCGTTCCGGGAGGCGGCGTCGCGCTCCTGCGCTCGTCGGCTTCGCTCGACAATCTGCGCGGCGGCGAGGACGAAAAGAGCGGAATCGCGATCGTCAAGCGCGCGCTCGAAGAGCCGTGCCGATGGATTTCCGCGAACGCGGGATGGGAAGGCTCGGTCGTCGTCGACAAGATCAAGAACAACAAGGGCGCGTTCGGATTCAACGCGGCGAGCGAGGAGTTCGAGGACCTGATGAAGGCGGGCATCATCGACCCGACCAAGGTCGTGCGCACTGCGCTTCAGAACGCGGCCTCGGTTGCGAGCCTGCTGCTCACTACAGAGTGCATGGTAGCCGAGAAGCCGGACGAGAAGGCGTCGACGCCTCCGATGCCCGGCGGCGGCATGATGTAAGAGAGCCGTCTAGCGGCCTCTCGCTGTCAGACAGCGAGTGTTTATATAGGAGCGGCGGCGCCGAAAGGCGCCGCCGCTTCGCTTTTGGTGAACGCCGCAGGCGGCGTCCGATCTCCGCTTCTACCCCTTATGGCGGCGGGCGGCGGCGGTCGAAATACTGCGCCGGACGCAACACAATTACGCCCTCGACGCGCTTGCCGTAGAGATGAGCGAAGTGGCGAATGTCGCCGGTCAGCAGGAAATCCGCTTTGCCGTTAATCGCAGCCAGCAGGATCGGCCGGTCCTTTGAATCCAGTCGGACGCCGGCTGGCAGCCTGAGGTCCCGTAGCGCATCGACGAGCGTCAAACTGCGCGCCAAGCGTTCGAGGCGGGCGACAGCCGCCGGACGATCCACCGTCAGGTTCCGACGCGCTTCCTCGACCGCGTAGGCCGA
>DASPQU010000291.1:0-6086 GCA_035624805.1 Binataceae bacterium (SeqCode)
ACTCGGAGCGCCGCTGACGCTTGCGCTCCCGCGTGTTGCCGTTACTTAAACCTTGATTCGTGCTATCGTGAGTCGCTGATGTGGTCGGGGGACCACGTCTGTACTGGCTCTATTAAAACGGCTTGCGACAGCCCCGCGCGCGAAAATGCAAAATTACCAAACGAACCCAAATAGGCAGTCGAATTATCCAAGGAATTCAAGGTTTTTCGCCGTTTATTCTCCTGAACGGCGCATCAGAACCTACCATCTCCGCGGAGCACATTGATGCGATGAACCGGCTGGCGCAGATGGCGATGATCGCTCCTGAAGGCGCGAAGATTGCCTTCGGAGTCCTAGCGATCGGAATCGTGATGGCAGCGCTGGGATTTCATTCCCTCGGGATCCTGGTTATCGGACTCGCGTGCGTCGTCGGTGCATTTTTCCGCGATCCCGAACGTCAACCCAAGCGGATCGAGGGCGTCGTTATATCGGGTGCGGACGGCAAGGTCGTTGACGTATCTGAGTGCTCGATGCCCGATGATCGCGAAACGATTTACCATCGCGTGTCCGTCTTCATGTCTCCGCTCGACGTTCATGTGAATCGCGCGCCGGTCAGCGGCGAGGCGGTTTTTGTACGCCATACATCTGGCGTTTTTCGCGCCGCCTATCGTGATGAGGCGAGCGAACACAATGAGCGCACGCTTATGGTCGTCCGCGACGATGTGGGCCGGCGTCACGGCATGATGCAGGTGGCGGGCTATCTCGCGCGGCGGATCGTTTGCCGCATTCATGCCCGCGACAGGGTTTTCATCGGCCAGCGCGTCGGTCTGATTATGTTCGGCAGCCGCGTCGACCACTTCATTCCGCCCGACTACCGCGTGACGGTGGCTTTGGGAGAGCGAGTGCGTGCGGGCGAAACAGTCATCGGGGAGCTTCGATCGTGAACAACGAGACTAGAAGAGGCCATGCGCGTCAGGCGCGGATGCGCCTGATTTCAGGACGTATCCGCGAGAGCCGGCTCAAAGTGGCCGAGCCTATCCGGCGGGGTTTTTTTCTGATTCCCGTCACCATCACATCGCTCGGGCTTCTGTCGGGATTTTATTCGCTCGTGTCGTCCGTGAACGGGCACTTCGAGCTGGCCGCTGTGATGATCGCGGTCGCGTTCATATGCGACGGGCTCGACGGTCGAATCGCGCGCGCGTCGCGCACGGCCAGTGAGTTCGGCGTCGAGTACGACAGCCTGTCCGACGTGGTCGCATTCGGCGTAGCTCCGGCTGCGCTCGCGTATTGCTGGGCGCTTAAGTCTGCGGGTCCGATTGGAATCGTCGCGACGGGCCTCTATGTCGTATGCGGAGCGCTGCGTCTCGCGCGCTTCAACGTTCAAATCGAGACGACGGCGAAGAATCGCTTCGTTGGCCTTCCGATTCCAGGAGCTGCGATCTTCATCGCCGGCGTGGCCCTCGCTTACAGTTATTTCGAATTCGAATCGCCTCGGACACTTGCCGCGTTTATGACGCCGATTACGCTGGTGCTGGGCGGTCTGATGATCTCGCGGGTTCCATATCCCAGTTTCAAATCGATGAATCCGGACCGGCGGCCCGGCGTCGAGATGCTCGTCGGGATCGTTTTGGTGGCTGCTCTGCTGATCGCGCTCCCGCAGCTGACCGCATTCGTGCTCGCGCTGGCTTACGTCTCGTCGGGTCCGATCCTGATGTTTCGCGAAGGGATGCAACCGCGGGTTCCCGTGCTGCGCCCCGTCCCGAAGAAGGCGGAACCTGCTTCCGCGACGATCGTCGTCTCCGCCTCGCCGCACGACGAATCCGCCGATCAGGAATCGTGACCGAGGCGCGAATACGCTCTTGACCGGGGACGGAACCGCCGGTACAAATCTGAAGTGATGATTCGTCAGCTCAACCTCGGACTGCTGCTTAGCCTGGCCCTTACGAGGGCCCACGCCGGGTGCGTCGAGGAGCAAGCCTGACGAGCTTGAAAATCTGAGATGAGCGCCCCGGGCGGTGGGCCGAAGAAGCCGCCCGGGGCGTTTTCTTTTTTGCGCGGGCGCTTTCTTCGAGCTTGCGGGTCCGAGGGCCGGAGCAGGGAGAAAGGACGATGTCCAACAGCATCACGATACCGACCGAGTCCGACTACGTAAGAATCTTTGACACCACGTTGCGCGATGGCGAGCAATCGCCCGGATGCACGATGAACGTGGACGAGAAGGTCGCTCTGGCCCGCCAACTCGAACGGCTTAACGTCGACATTATCGAGGCCGGTTTCGCCGCTTCTTCTCCCGGCGACTTCGAATCGGTCCGACGCGTGGCGCAAGCCGTTTCGCGACCCGTCGTGCTCAGCCTCTCACGCACACGCCCCGAGGATGTCGATCAGGCGTTGGCCGCAGTCGACGGCTCGAAAAATCCAGGTATCCATATCTTTATCGCGACCTCCGATATCCACATGCGCTACAAGCTGAACATGGGGCGCGAAGATGTCCTCGACGCAGCGTCGGTGGCTGTCGCGCGCGCCAAGGAGCATTTGGATTACATCGAGTTTTCCTGCGAAGACGCATCGCGAAGCGATTGGGACTTCATGGTCAAGGTCGTCGCCGAAGTAGTCCGGTTGGGCGCGCGTATAATCAATCTGCCCGATACCACCGGTCATGCGATTCCCGAGGAAACCGAACGGATGTTCGCTTATATGCGCGAGAAGGTCCCCGGCGCCGATAAGGTTATCTGGAGCACCCATTGCCATAACGATCTCGGCCTCGCGGTCGCGAACTCTCTGGCTGCAGTGCGCGGAGGCGCGCGTCAGATCGAATGCACAATCAATGGAATCGGCGAGCGCGCGGGGAATACCTCGATGGAAGAGGTCGTGATGGCGTTGAAGACGCGTCGCGACCTGATGGGCGTCCAGAGCCGCGTCGACAGCCGCCAGATATATCCAGCGTCGCGGCTGCTCTCACAGATCATCGGATGGCCGGTGCCGCCCAATAAGCCGATCGTAGGCGATAACGCGTTCGCGCACGAGGCGGGTATCCATCAGGACGGTGTCCTCAAGTACAAGCTGACCTACGAAATCATGAAGCCCGAGGATATCGGGATTCCGTCGAACAAGCTGGTTCTAGGCAAGCATTCGGGACGCCATGCGTTCGTGAATCGGCTCAAAGAACTGGGCGTCGACGTTGATTCGGTCGATGTCCAGCGCGCGTTCGCCGAATTCAAGGCGCTGTGCGACAAGAAGAAGGTCGTCTATGACGACGATATCCTGACGCTGGTCAACGAGGAAACGCGCCGCAACGCCAAGGAGTTCGAATTGGTCGACCTAAGCGTTTCGTCGTCGTCGAATGCATCGCCGCACGCCCAAGTCACGCTGCGATTCGGCGGCGAGGAGCGCACGGGCGAGGCGACCGGCGACGGAATCGTCGACGCAACCTTCAAGGCTATCTACGCGGTCTCCGGGATGAATCCTGCGCTGGAGCGGTATTCCGTCAAATCGATCACGGGCGGGACCGACGCGCTGGGAGAGGTAAGCTGCCTGGTGCGCGAGAACGGGATGACGGTGGCCGGCGCCGGCGCCCATAGCGATATCGTTCGAGCGAGCGCGCTTGCTCTGGTAAACGCTCTCAATCGCCTGCGTGCACGTCAGAGCCTCCCGATCAAGCCAACCGAAGTGGGACCGTGAGCGATTTTAATCGCGCGGGGCTTGCTGGACGATTGGAGTTGGGCTAACGCTATTGCGTCACATCGGCGGTGGCCCACAAATTCACGGTTTGATCCAATCCCAACCCGGTAAGTTTTCGCGCTTCTAAATGGCTTACAAAGTTCTGGTTCTCAAGGGTGACGGCATCGGTCCCGAGGTCGTCTCGGAGGCTCAGCAGATAATCAAGCTCGTCGCGCGGCGCTCTGCCGTCGATATCGAGTTTAAGGAAGGGATCATTGGCGGCCACGCCATCGATCAGTTCGGCAAGCCGCTTCCCGACGATGTGCTCGTTAACGCAAAAGACTCCGACGCGATCCTGCTTGGCGCGGTCGGCGGTCCCAAGTGGGACAATCCGTCTGCCGATAAACGTCCCGAGCAAGCGCTCCTCGGATTGCGCAAGGAACTGGGACTCTTCGCCAACCTGCGCCCGGTGAAAACCGTCAAAGAGTTGATTCCCTCGTCGCCGCTGCGCCCCGAAGTGATCAACGGCGTCGACGTCGCAATTATACGAGAGCTGACTGGCGGAATTTATTACGGAAAACCCAGCGAGCGACGCCAGGGCAAAGAGGGCCGCGAGGCCGTCGACACCTGCATTTACAGCGAAGCGGAAATCGCGCGCGTCATCCGTTTTGGATTCGAACTGGCGCGAAACCGTCGCAAGAAGCTGACGTCTGTCGACAAGGCCAACGTGCTTTCCACCTCGCGCCTGTGGCGCGAGATCGCGGCCGAGGTTGCCCGCGATTTCAAGGATGTCGCATTCGAAAATCAGCTCGTCGATTCGATGGCGATGCATCTGCTGCGCCGTCCGCGCGACTTCGATGTGGTCGTGACTGAGAATATGTTCGGCGATATCCTGACAGATGAGGCTTCGATGCTCGCCGGGTCGATGGGTCTGCTGCCCTCGGCTTCGCTGGGCGAGGATATCAACAGCGCAGGTTTTCGCGTGGGATTGTACGAACCGATCCATGGCAGCGCTCCGGATATCGCCGGACGCGACGAGGCGAATCCTCTCGCCGCCATCCTCTCGGCCGCGATGCTGCTCGATCATTCACTGGGGATGCGCTCCGAGGCGGAACTCGTCGAGCGCGCCGTTGAATCCGTAATACACGACGGCTATCGCACTCGCGACTTGGGGACGGCCGCGCAGGGCAGGCAGGTGGGATGCAAGGCGATGGGCCGGCTGGTCCGCGAAAGGATAGAGTCGCTGGAGCCGGAAGCCGGTTGAGTGGTGGCTTTGCAGCACGAACCCAGAGTGGCAGTCGTCGGCGCGACTGGCGCGGTCGGCAGCCAAATTGTCGAATTGCTTGAAACGCGCGCATTTCCGAAGGGAAACCTGACCCTGTTCGCTTCGGGTGCAAGCGCGGAATCCGTAGAAACTGAAAACGGCAATGCCGAGGTCGAGGAACTGTCGGATCCCGCAGATTTGCGCGGTTTCGCACTGGCCTTCCTCGCGGTGCCGGAGAAACCTGCCGCCGATATTATCGCTGCGCGTCCCGGCCCCGTCCTGATCGACCTGAGCGCGTGTGCGCGGATGCCGCGCGGGCGTTCGCTGGTATCGCCCGGTATCGTCACGCGCGAGCGATTGCTGGATTTGCGCGGCAGCATGGTCTTTGAAACGCCCCATCCCGCGGCGCACGCGATCGCTTCGATATTGGCTGCGGTTGGCAGCGATGCGGAACCGTTCGGCGCGATACTTCTGACGGGCGCGAGCGCTCGTGGACGCGATCAGGTTGCCGACGTAGCGCAACAGTCGGCGGATTTCCTGAGCGGGCGTTTCCATTCCGAAGAGGAAGGCGTCCAGCATGGATTCAATATCTTTGCCGGCGAACACGAGCGCGCGCTGGCGAAAATAATCCAGGCCCAGTTGACCGCGATGACGGGACGCGCGCCGAAGATGGCGCTTCAGACTGCGACCGCTCCGATACTGCACGGTTGCGTGCTGGCGCTTCAGTTTCCCGCCGCGGAAAACCTCGATACATGGCTGGATCGGTTGCGCGGCGCCCCCGGAATCGTGCTGGTCGAGGGAGAAGAGTCGCTCGGCGTGGCCGATGTGCTCGGGCAGGAGGCGATCGTCGCGCGGCTGGATCGCACGGGAGATAGCAGCGCGACGATTCTCGCAGCGTTCGACAACACCCGTCTGGCCGCTCTGATTGCCACCTGGATCGCCGAGAATCTTCTCCAGACTTCGCACTAATCGGAATCGTCGCAACTGCGACGATTCATGCCTGCGATGCAGATCAAACTGACTATCGAGTATGACGGTTCGGCCTATTTCGGATGGCAGTTCCAGGACGGTCGGGATTCCATTCAGGCGCGAATCGAAGCGGCGCTGACGCAGATCTTCTCCGCGCCGATTCGTATCCGGGCGGCGGGCCGCACCGACGCGGGCGTCCACGCGCTCGGCCAGGTCG
>DASPQU010000292.1:0-17665 GCA_035624805.1 Binataceae bacterium (SeqCode)
GGAACAGTTGAAGCTGCGCCCGCAGGATCCCGTGATTGTGTTCGGGGCGAAGAGCCTCGATACCACCGTCGCGGATGCCTCATCGATGCTCACCGGGGAAGCGGGATGCGAGGAGTGCGATCCGTCGGCGACCAATATCGAAGCCGCGATCGAGCGGCTGGCCGGCGATCCCGAGTCGCATCGCGGCTCGGCGATTCTGATAACCGACGGTTGGCAAAATCGCGGAGAGGCGGTCCGCGCGATCGGATCGCTCGTCAGCGCTGCGCTGCATCTCTATATCTTCACGCCGCCGCCACCGCGCTCTCTGCCGAACGTCGCGATGACGGCGCTGGCGCTGCCGTCGGCCCTGTCGCGCGCGACGCCTTTTTCGCTGGGCGTCACGATGCGCAACTTCAACAGCGTCCCGGTTGACGGGACTATCGACATCTTTCGCGGCAACGCGCCGCTCGACAAGCGCCGCGTTCGGCTTGAACCGGGCGAGCAGCGGATAGATTTTCCGATACGCTCCGAAGAGGCGGGGCTCGAATCGTATCGCGCGGTCTTCAAGCCCGACGATTCCAGGCTCGACACGTTTCCGGAAGATGATTCGCTGCAAGGATGGGTGGGAGTCGGTGCCCGGCGCAAAGTCCTGATTCTCACCGACACCGCGAAGGACGCGCAGTATCTCGAACGCGTCGTGCGTGCGATGGGAATCGAGCCGGTCGTGACACCGGTGACGGGAGCGCCGTGGGACGGAAGTCTCAAGGGATACGACCTCGTTATCCTGAACAATCTGCCGCGTGAGCGGCTATCGCCAGCAGCGCAGGACGCGGTCGTATCGTACGTCGAGCGCGGAGGATCGATCGCGATGGTCGGTGGCGACGAGAGCTTCGGACTCGGAGGATACGCGGACAGCCCGATCGCCAGGGCGATGCCGGTCGTGATGAAGCCGCCGCAGCGCAAGGAGCGTCAGCGCGCGCTTGTCCTGGTCATCGACAAGTCGGGCTCGATGGGCCGAGAGGACAAGCTCACCTATGCGAAAGCGGCCGCGAAAACCGTCACCAAATCGCTGAAGGATAATGACCTCGTCAGCGTTATCGGCTTCGATTCGCAGCCGTTCGTCGTGGTGCCGCTGCAGACGCTCGCACAGAGCCGTCCGTACTTCGACGACATGGTCGATCGCCTCAAGGCGCAGGGTCGAACGTACCTGCTTCCCGCGCTCGAACAGGCCGATCGATCGCTGGTCGACAGCGGCGCGGCGATTAAGCACGTCGTTATCCTGACCGACGGCGAGACCGGCGGAACTGCGGATATGTACTACAGCCTCGTCTCCGCGATGCATCATGACGCCGGCGCGACCGTCTCGACCATCGCGATCGGGCGTCAGGCAAATCTGCAACTGCTTGAGGCGATTTCGAAATACGGCGGCGGTGGATTCTATCAGACCGACAGCGCGCGTAATCTGCCCGAAATCTTTCTCGAAGATTTCAAGCACCACGGGGCGGAAAGCACGATGGTCGAGAAGGAATCCGCACCGCGTACCTCGGCCGGGGATCCGATCCTGAAGGATTACGCCGGACGGCAATTGCCTCCGCTCAAGGGTTTCGTATCGACGGAACTCAGGCCGAAGGCGACCCTCGATGCGTATATCGAGCGCGACGGACGCCGCGAACCTCTCATCGGAAGCTGGAAGTACGGCGCGGGAAAAGCGCTCGCCGTCACCACCGACGCGAGCGGGCGATGGTCCGGGCCGTGGATCGCCGCAAACATATTCGCCCCGCTATGGAATCGATTAATCGCGTGGACGACGCCGGAAATCAGCGAGGAGCAAAAGCTCGACGTCGCCCTCGGCTACTCGGAAGGCCGCATCCGGATAAAATTGATCGACTACGGTCAGCACGCTTCGACCACACGGCTGGTGACGACAATCACGTCGCATCCCGACGGCTCGAAAACCGAGACAGCGCTGACCGAGGAGGCGCCCGGCGAGTTTTCGGGATCGGTCGAAGCACCGGCGGCAGGTACGTACTACCTGGAAATCAAATCGATGCTGTCGAACAAGGAGCCGTTCCCTCCCCTCGCGTACACCGTGAGTCCTGCCATCATGGCGGAGGTTCCGCGTCCCGCACCGAACTACGCGCTGCTCGAACAGCTCGCGTCGGCGACCGGCGGAAGGCTCAATCCTTCGACATCCGATGTCGAGATGGTGCGCCCGGTGGTCGAGGAGCGGCGCGCACTGAGTGCATACTTGATCGTGCTCGCGATGATCCTTCTTGTGATCGAAACGGCGGTGCGAAGACTGACGATATAGAATTCAGCGACGGCAAATCGATCATGAAAAACGATCGTTTCGAACCCAACCATCATGTGCAGTACCGCTATCCACGCGAGATAAAGTTCTGCCCGCTTTGCGGCGGCGAACTGGAGATGCGAATCATCGTCCCTGACAACAAACCACATCAGACCTGTACGCAATGTCAATTCGTTTATTTTCGAAATCCCAAGCTGGTCGCAGGATGCCTGATCGAAGACGCCGGACGCGTGCTGCTGCTGCGGCGCGGAATCGAGCCGTCGCTGGGGCTGTGGACGTTCCCCGGGGGATACGTCGATTACGGCGAAAGTCCCGCCGAGACCGCGGTTCGCGAGACGCTCGAAGAGGTCGGGATGACGGTGACGCTCGGCGCATTGATGGGAATCTACACCGACCCGGCCAATCCGATGGCGGCGGTTGCGGTGTATCGCGGAAAGCCCGGTCTCGAGACGCCGGGGTTGTCCCATGAGGCCACGGAAGTGCGATATTTCACCCGCGAAGAAATACCTTGGGGAGAATTGGCGTTTTATAGCACCATCGAGGCGCTTAAAGAGTGGATCGACCTGATTAACAGTCGTTGAATAATGGCTTGGATTGGAGAATCGGGTCTGAAAATAGACGAAAAAAGTCAATCTTGACATTAGTAATTCAGACGTTTTTGCGCTAATATTTTCATACTCGTCGGCCACCTCGACGCCCGGATCGCCAAGCGCGGAGGTTCTGAATATGGAGCGTGTGGAAGTATTGGGGGCCAATACTTTCGTCTTGCGGACCCGTCAGCTCGGTCCGAATTGCTGGTGCTGCGACGTATGGGAGCGCAAGTTCGAAGAGGAAGAGACGTTTGTTCTCGAAGATTTCGGGGAGAGCGAAATCGAGGCGGTCGCGATGGCGTTGAGCGACGCCTACCAGCCGACCTTCTATCATCTATAGCTACGGCGAGGTCGCCGTTGGCTTCAGCGCCTGCCGCTCGTATGCCTCTCTGACCGACTCAATCGTATCGGTTTCCTCCACTCGCTTGTCATCACGAATCGCGACTATCCGCGCGAATCTGAGCGCCATCCCGCTTGCGTAAACCGGACTTCGTTGGATGTCGTTGTAGGCGACCTCGACGACAACTTCGGGGCGAACCGTCACCGTGCCGTGGGCCTCGGCGGTCTTGAGCGCAAGCAGCTTGTCGGTCATCTCGACGAATTGCTCGTCGGTAAGACCCTTGAACGTCTTTCCGATTTCCATGAATTCGCCGGTCGAGTCGTTGCGCGCCGCAAGATGGTAGTTCGACAACCATCCTTTGCGACGCCCATATCCCCAATCCGCGGCGACGATCACGAGATCGAACGTAAGCGCGCGCTTGATCTTGATCCACGAACGTCCGCGCGCCCCGGGCGTGTATTTGCTCGCGAGCGATTTGGCGACGACGCCTTCGTAACCGGCGGCAAGCGAGGCTTCGTAAAATGCTTTCGCTTCGGCGAGAGAATCGGGAATCGTGCGCCTGACTGTCTCAAATCCGACGGCGGCTGCGAGCTCGCCCATCCTTGCGATTCGCTCCGAATAGGGACGATCGATCAGCAGCTCTCCGTCCAGAGCAATTAGATCGAAGACGTAGAGTCGCGCAGGCATTTCGTCGCGTGCGCGATCGAGTTCGCGCCGCCGTCCGAGTCGTCGCGCCAGGTCCTGAAACGCTCGCGGGCGCCCGTCGGGTCCGATCGCGATCACCTCGCCGTCGAGGATTGCGTCGCGCCAGCGCATCGACGTCAGTGCTTCGACGATCTCGGGCAGGCTTTCCGTGATATCGTTGAGACGTCGCGAGAAAATCCGGATATCGCCGCCCTTCGAGTGAATCTGAACACGGGCGCCGTCGAGTTTGTGTTCGAGCGCGAAAGCTCCGCCGCTCAAAATCGCGACGGCGTCTTCTATCGCAGGCGCCGGATACGCGAGCATCGGCTTGATCGGACGAATCGCGCGCGAGACGTCCTTATCCGCTGACAATTCGTCTGCATCGGACGTGGGCGCCCCGCCACGAATCATCCGAACCAGTCTGCCCACATCGCCTTCGAGCATATGGGCGCGGCGCACATCCTCTATCTGCCGATTCGCCATCCGTGCGATCGCTTCGAGCAGGATTCCTTCGCTCATCCCGTGACGCATCTCACCGATAAGGATTTTCGCGAGATACTTTCCTTCGAGCGCGGTTGCGCGTTCGAAGAGTTCGCGCAGTTTGTCGAGCTTGCGCGCGCGGGAATTACGGCCTTCGATTTCCGCGATTTCGCGCAACCGGGTGGCGACATCGCGGATCGAGAACGTCGGCTCCGGCTCCGCCGAACGCATCTTAAGGAGCATCCCGACCGCATCGCCGAAATCCTCCGCCGCCGAGAAGATCTCCTCGCCCTGATCCTCCGCGCCGACCATTGGCGCCACGATTTTCCATATAGCGCGGCCGCTTACGTGTAGGCGCTTCTCGTCGCCGACCTCGATCGCGCGCCCGATAAAAAATCGCGCTGCGATCGCTGCTTCTTCGACATCAAGTCGCGCGAGGAATTGGCCAACGGCATCAGCCATCTGAAGCCGGCTCGAGGTTTGACTGAGCGACTGACAAACCTCGACGAAGTCGAGGAACGAAGCCACGTCAGAAGCTTAGCACGACCGCGCGGCGCAACGCCGACGCGCTATGGTCGATCGGTCAAGAGTCCTCGCGTCAAGCTGCCTTAGTCGCTGCCATCGTCGTTGCTCGTATTGAACACGCGCACGAGCGCGGCGGTCATGCGCGAGACTGGCTTGGCGATAGCGACCAGGCGGCCGTCTCGAACGACCTTGAACAGTTCGCATCCGGCGGGAACCATCGCGTCGAGCGCGCGCGAATCGCCGTTGCGAATCCGTATTTCCGTGGGCTCATCGACGGCAACCTCGGTAATTCCTTCGAGCGCTTCGCGAAGTCCAATCGCGGATCGAATTGCGCCGCCGGCTTCCAATTCATTGAGCGCCGTATCGAGCGAAATCGCGGATTCGATTCGAAAATTTCCGTTGGCCGTCCTGCGCAACTCACATAGATGCCCCGCCGTGCCGAGCGCTATCGCGATATCGCGAGCGAGCGCGCGCGCATAGGTTCCTGGCGTGCATCGCGCGCGAAATTTGAGCGTCGCGGGACCGGCGGCCTCAATCGAGAGGCTTTTGATTTCAACCGTGCGCGCCTGCGGCGGCTCAACCTCGACGCCCTTGCGCGCGAGCGCGTATAGGCGCTCGCCGCCGCGCTTTATCGCCGAGTAGACGGGAGGGACCTGCTCGACTTTTCCGGTGAATTGTGCGGCAACGTGATCGAGCGCGTCGCGAGTGATCTCCGGAATCGGCGCTTCGCGCACCGGCTCGCCGTCGCGATCGAGCGTGTCGGTCTCGACGCCGAGCCGAATCATCCCCTCATATTCCTTGTCGCCGCCTTCGAGAATCGGCGCAAGCTTGGTCGCCTCGCCAATCATGATCGGCAGAACTCCCGTGGCAAACGGATCGAGAGTTCCGAGATGGCCGACGCGCGACGGCTTCACGAGCCGTTTGATACGGCGCACGACTTCGGAAGACGTGATGCCGGATGGTTTGTCGATCAGGATGACGGCGTCCAAAGAGATTCTCCGGGGCAAAGGATGAAGGCCGGGCCGATATTGGTCAAACCGACTGCGGGGTTGAAGCAAATTCAAAGACTATCGGGCGCGTGGCTCTCAAGTCGAGTTTGAACAAGCGCTGCGCCTGTCCGACTGCGGACGCGGACAGGCAGGGCGCTCGATGCGAAATCCCGAAGGGGCGCGGCGGAGCGCCGCGCAGCGCGTGAGCGCTTTCGAGGCGGAGCGGAGACGAGAAAAAGTAAAGTCATTGACGCCTGTCCCAAGGGGTTCGATCTCAGGGCTGTCGGGAACGCGACTCGCGCAGCAACGCGTCAATTCGCGCCGCGTTCTCCAGGCCGGGATCGAATTCGAAATCAAGCTCGGGCGTATAGCGCAGGCCAAGCGCATGACCGATTTCGCGACGGATGAAGCCGGCAGCGCGGCGAAATCCTTCTCGCGCTTCCGCGCCGCGCGCCGCGCCTTCCAGATGAGAAAAGTAAACGCGCCCGTGACGCAGGTCGTCGTCCATATGGACGCGCGTGAGGGTTACCCCGCGCAGGCGCGGATCGCGAAGCTCGCGCGTGAGCAGATTCGAAAGCTCGCGCAGCACCATCTCGGCTACTCGTTCGGATCGTCTTGCTTCAGCCACGTGGCCGTACTCCGGCTAGTAATTGATTATCTCCAAACTTTCTTCGCCCAGCGGGGCGAGGCCGAGACGTTCAATAAAGTTCACGACCTCGCGCAGCGCGGAATCGACGAAGGCGCGATCGCTACCTACCTGGCATATTCCCAGTTCCGCGCGCTGCCAGAGATCGTGTTCGTCGGATTCCGCGATAGATACGTTGAACTTGTTGCGCACACGATCCTTGATCGCGCGAAGCACGTGGCGCTTGCCCTTGAGCGAATGATTTTCGGGTAGAAAAAGGGTGAGCCGCAACACGCCGACAACCATCACGCGCCCCTCCTCATCAGAAAAATATCGCTGACGCGGATCATCGATCGCGCCGGCGACAGAATCCAAACTAGGGCTGAATCTGCGCCTGTCCTCCGCGAGCCGGCTCGGGCTTCGTCGGCGTCAGTTTGCGCAGGACCGTCTCCATCTCGAAGGTTTCGACAATGTCGCCCGGCTTGATGTCGTTGAAGTTCTCCAGCCCGATACCGCATTCGTAACCGGCCTGAACCTCGCGCGCATCGTCCTTGAATCTTCGCAGCGATCCTACCTTGCCCTCCCATACGACGCGCCCGTCGCGAACCAATCGCGCCCTCGACGATCGTGTAACCTTGCCGTCGAGCACCATCGAGCCGCCAATCGTGGCGCCGGGCACGCTAAAGATCTTGCGAATCTCAGCGCGACCGAGCTGGCGTTCGCGGAAACTCGGCGCAAGCAGACCTTCGAGCGCCTCGCGGATATCGTCGATCGCCTCGTAGATAACTGTGTAGAGCCGAATCTCGACGCCTTCCTTCTCGGCGAGTTGTGCGGCTTTCGCCTCGGGCCGGATGTTGAATCCGACGACAATCGCTTTCGACGCCGACGCGAGCGTAACGTCGGTCTCCGAAATGGCTCCCGCCGACGCATGGATAGCCTGCAGCTTGACTTCGGCCGTCGACAATCGGTCGAGCGCGTTCTGCAACGCTTCGACGGAGCCCTGCACGTCGCCCTTGATGATGACCTTGAGCTCCTTGACCTCGCCTTCGCGCATCCGCTGGCTCAAGTCCTCGAGCGAAACGCGGCTGGTCTTCTGCAATTCGCCTTCGCGCTGCTTGGAGCGGCGGAACTCCGCGACCTGGCGAGCCTTGGCTTCCTCGGCGACCGCGACAAACTGGGTTCCCGGCTCGGGTACGCTGGAGAGGCCGAAGATTTCGACCGGAGTCGACGGTCCGGCCTCGGTCAGACGCTGTCCGAGATGGTTGAGCATCGCGCGCACGCGTCCGAACGAGATGCCGCACACAAAAGGATCGCCCTGGCGCAATGTGCCTTCCTGGATAAGCACAGTGGCGACGGGACCGCGACCGCGATCGAGCTGCGATTCGATAACGATGCCTTTGGCGGGACGATCGGCTACGGCCTTGAGATCCATGACCTCGGCCTGCAGCAGGATCATCTCGAGAAGTTTCTCGATTCCCTCGCCGGTGCGTGCTGAAACTCCGACTGTGATAACGTCGCCGCCGTAATCTTCGGGAATCAATCCGATCTCCGTCAGACGCTGCTTGACCCGATCGAGATTGGCGTCGGGGAGATCGATTTTGTTGATCGCAACGATAATCGGGACGTTCGCGGCGCGCGCGTGATTGACGGCTTCGGTCGTCTGCGGCATCACACCTTCGTTCGCGGCCACAACGAGTACGACGATATCGGTGACCTTTGCGCCGCGCGCGCGCATCGCGGTGAAAGCTTCGTGACCAGGGGTATCGACGAACGTGATCATCTTGCCGTTCGCCTCGACGGTGTACGCGCCGATGTGCTGCGTGATTCCGCCGTACTCCTCGGAAGTGACCTGCGTATGACGGATCGCGTCGAGCAGCGAGGTCTTGCCGTGGTCGACGTGACCCATCACGGTCACAACGGGCGGGCGCTCGGTACCTTCGCCGGCGGCTTGCTCAGTCGTTTCTTCGATCGCCTGCTCGGCATCGAATGCGACGTTCTCGACGGTGTAACCGAACTCGCTCGCGACAACCGCGGCAGTATCGGGATCGAGAACCTGGTTCAGCGTGGCCATCTGGCCAAGCTCCATCAGCTTCTTGATCAGGTCTCCAGCCTTGACGCCCATCGAGCGACCGAGATCGCCGACGGTCACGCCCTCGGTGATACGCACGACGCGCTTGGACGCTTTCGGCGTCGTGATTTCAGTCTTGCGCTGTTCCTTGCCGGGAAGAGCGCGGCGCTTCTTCGGCACGCGAAGCCCGCGAATCTCGCGTTCTGCGACGAAATCGACGCCCTCTTTTTTGACGACCTTCTTGCGCTTCGGCCCGCGCGTTGCGGCTCCCGGACGGGTCAAATCCGGCGGCGGTGCGACGGGCTGCTGCGAGGGCGTCGGGAAGCGCGACGGTTGCGCGCCGGGACGAGCAGGCACAGGGGGACGTCCGGTCGGGGCGGCAGGGCGCGGCGCCGCAGGTTTGGCGCGAAGATCGATTTTGCCGAGAACCTTGGGTCCGCGCTGACCGTCGTCGAGCGAGGGCGCCGCCGCATGAACGCCCTTGGTTAAATCTATCGCGCCGCGTTCCGGAGCCGGCGCAGACGGTCGAGCTTCACGCGCGGGGCGATGCTCAACGCGGGGCGACGGCGCGGCCACGCGACGTTCCTCGCGAGGCCGCTGCGCCGCGGGAGCGCGCTCCACGACCGGAGCTTCGGCGACGGGAGAAGCCGCGAGCGGCTGCGGCCGTTCGACCGGCGCGACCGCGGGCTGCGGAGCGGTCGGCGGAGCCACTTCCGGGGTGCGCGGCTCAACTTCGATCACCGGCTCCTTGACAGCCGGTTCGACAGTAGGCGCTGCTACTTCAACTTCGGGAAGAGACGGTTTCTCGGGTTCCAGAAATTGCGGCTGCCCTGGAACAGCTTGCGGAACTTCTTCAAACAACGGGGCCACAAACGGCTCTTCCTTTGGCGCTTCGGTCTCAAAACTGAACGGCTGTGCGGCCTCCTCCCCGGCAGAAGGTCCAAGCGCGACGGGTTCAGTGTGGCGACGACGCACCACTGTCGCCGTGACTCTCTTCTCAACGACTTTGCCCGCGGTAGTTTCAACCACGGTTTCGCGCTTCAGCAATGCGGCGCGGCGCGCCCGCTCGTCGAGCTCGGCTTTGATACGATCCACTTCGTCCTGACCGAGCAGGCTCGATTCAGAATGAGCGTGCGGCAGGCGCAGACGTTCGCACGCTGCCAGAACGTCTTCCACCGACACGTCCCATTCGTGAGCCAGGGTCTTAATCCGCTTTCGCGCCATTTTGGTTATCTTATTCTTCTCCAGTTTTACTGGCCAGTTGCTTGCGTATGTTGTTCGCCAATTCCATCCGTTGCGTTCTGTCGAGCTTCATCCCCAGCGAGCGAACCTCGCGCATCTTGGACGACGCGAAGCGCTGGATGCATTCGTCGCTCGGATGCAAATAGCCTCCCCGGCCCGGCGCTCTCGATTCAAAATCGATCCGTGGTGCCCCGTTAGAGGCGGCGATTCGTATCATCGCGCGTTTCGTGTCGCGATTCATACAACCGAGACAGGTTCTGCTCGGATCAGGGTTTCTCCTCATCTGCGGAAGACGCTTCGAGCGTAGTTGTGTTGGCCGTCGACGATTCCATCGAAGAATCGACACCGTCGGCTTCGAGTCCCTCGACCGCCTCGGCCTCGGCTTCGACTTTCTGCGCACGCGCGGCCTCTTCGGCCTTCTTGCGTGCGACGTGCTCGCGGGCGGCGGTGATAAGTTGTCGCGCGCGCTCGGGGCTGATGCCTTCGACGTCGAGCGATTCCTGCTCCGACTCGGCGAGCTGCTCGGCGCTGCGGAATCCCAACTGGAAGAGCAGTTCGGCGTTGATATCGCCGATTCCCGGAATCGCGTTGAGCGAGGCACGCGCCGCGCGTGCTTCCTCTTCGGCCTCGGCCTCGCTGCGAACGTCGAGTTTCCATCCGGTCAGGCGATGGGCCAGACGGACGTTCTGCCCGCGTTTTCCGATCGCCAGCGAAAGCTGATCGTCCGGAACGATAACTTCCATCGCGTGCTCGTCCTCGTCGATTACGACCTTCGACACTTTGGCGGGGGCAAGCGCGCGACAAACGAGTTCGGCCTGATCGTCCGTCCACGGAACGATGTCGATCTTCTCGCCGCGCAGTTCCTGCACGACCGACTGCACCCGCGTACCTTTCATTCCGACGCACGCGCCGACCGGGTCGACATCGGAATCCTTCGAGTAAACGGCGACTTTCGCCCTGCCGCCCGGCTCGCGCGCGCACTGGCGAATCTCAACGATCCCCTCGTAGATTTCCGGGACTTCCTGCTCGAAGAGCTTCATCAGAAAATCGTTGGCCGTGCGCGAGAGAACGATCGAAAGTCCCTTCTCGGAGAGATCGACCTCGGTAATCAGAGCGCGGATACGATCGCCGGGGCGATAGCGCTCGTGCGGAATCTGCTCCTTTTCCGGCAGGATCGCTTCGGTGCGCCCGAGATTGACGATCATGTTCTTGCGCTCGAAGCGCTGGACGATGCCTGAGACGATTTCCAGCCGCCGATCCTTGAACTCGTTGTAGATCTGTTTTCGCTCGGCGTCGCGGATGTGCTGGATCAGGTTCTGCTTGGCAGCCTGCGCAGCGATACGTCCCATCGTGGCCGTATCGAGCTTAATCAGAATTTCGTCGCCGACTTCGGCGTCGGGATCGTATTTCTCGCGTGCGTCCTTGAGCGTCGCTTCCGCCTGCGCATTTGCGACCGTCTCGACAACCGTCTTTATCTCGAAGAGTTCGATTTCTCCTATGTCGGTGTTGAAGCGCGACTCGATCTTGCGATCCGGCCCGAAGGTACGCCGCGCCGCAGAAAGCATCATCTCTTCGACCGCAGTCACGACGATCGACTTGTCGATGCCTTTTTCTTTGGAAACCTGTTCGATAACCCGGTTCAGATCGACTTGCATAGCATCTCCCCGGGGCGCCCCGCGCCGTCTGGTTTCGTAATCCGACGACAAAAGCCGGATTCAGTTGTTGAAATCGTATTCAAAATTCGCATGCTGTATTTCGTTGAACTCGAACGACTGCCGGCGTCCGCTCGTCTCGTCATCCAGGTCGACACCACCGGGCCGCACTTCGATCAGTTTTCCGACGAACATCTTCTGTCCGCCCTCGCGAGCAACCGAGGTTTTGACCTTGATACGCTGTCCGCGGCACGCCTCGAAGTGCTCCAGTTTGTTCAGCGGACGATTCAGGCCCGGAGATGCAACCTCGAGCAGATATCGGCCCTCGATCGGGTCATAAACATCCAGCAAATCGCCTAAAACCGGACTCAATTTCTCGAGGTCGCTGAGCGAAATTCCGCCTCCGGGCTTGTCGACAAGAAGCCGCAGCATCGATCCACGGGCGCCCGTTTTGAATTCAACGGAGACCAGCTCGTATCCCTGTCTCTCGACATGGGATTCGAGCAATCCTGCGACCTTCTCCGCCGTCGGATTTAACGTCAAAACTCTCACCGGCCTTATGCCCCCGTCGGTATGGCGGGAAGCACGGGAGCCCCGCTAAATTTTCTCGCCAAATAAAAAGTGGGCTGCGGCCCACTTGCTTTGACAGGGTATCACTGATTGCAGATGCGCGGCAAGTTACCCCCCGGCGAAAGCGGCGCGATATTTCGGGATTTGGTTAACGAAACGTTAGCCGAAAGGACGAATTCGACTGATTTCCGACGGAAATCCAGCGACATTCGCCGTCGACGTCCGATCTGGAAGACTCGCCCCTACTCTTCGTCCTCGCGAAGGCGTGATAGTACCGACAGGTCTTCGAGTGTCGTCACATCGCCCAGCGTCTGGTCGCCGGCCGCGATCTGACGAAGCAGGCGACGCATGATCTTGCCGCTTCGGGTCTTCGGCAGCGCATCGGTAAAGCGAATCTCGTCGGGACGCGCGAGCGCTCCGATTTCCTTAACGACGTGGCCGCGCAGTTCCTCCTTGAGCTGATCGTTGCCCTTGCGCCCGCTTTCGAGCGTCACAAAGGCCATAATTCCCTGGCCTTTGAGCTCGTCGGGACGGCCGACGACGGCGGCTTCGGCGACGGTGGGATGCGATACCAGCGCGCTTTCGACCTCCATCGTGCTCAGCCGATGGCCCGAAACGTTGATCACGTCGTCGACGCGCCCCATGATCCAGAAGTATCCGTCCTGGTCGCGCCGCGCACCGTCGCCGGTAAAGTACATCCCCTCGATCTGGCTGAAATACTGCGACTTGTAGCGCTCGGGATCGCGGAAGATCGTGCGAAGCATCCCGGGCCACGGCCGCTTCACGACCAGGAAGCCGCCCTGATTCGGTCCTACAGGCTTGCCCTCGCGCGTCACGATATCGGCGGCGATTCCGGGCAACGGAAGCGTCGCGGAACCCGGCTTCGTCGCGATCGCCCCCGGAACCGGGCTAATCATGATTCCGCCGGTCTCGGTCTGCCACCATGTATCGACGATCGGGCATCTTTCAGCGCCGATCATCTTGCGATACCAAATCCACGCCTCGGGATTGATCGGCTCACCGACCGATCCCAGCAGTCGCAGACTCGAGAGATCGTGGTTGGTGACGTACTTGTCCCCCCACTTGATGAAGGTTCGGATCGCGGTCGGCGCGGTATAGAAAATCGACACGCGATATTTCTCGATTATCCGCCAGAAACGATCGTTGTCGGGGAAATTCGGCGCGCCCTCGTACATGACCACGGTCGCACCGGCCGAAAGCGGCCCATAGACCGTGTAGCTGTGGCCCGTGACCCATCCGATATCCGCCGTGCACCAATAGATGTCGTTCTCCTTGAGATCGAACACCCATCGCATCGTCATCAGCGTATGCGTCAGGTATCCGCCGGTCGTGTGCAGAACGCCCTTGGGCTTGCCTGTAGTGCCGGAGGTGTAGAGCGTGAACAGCGGATGCTCGGAATCGAGTTGCTCGGCAGGGCAATTCGGGCTTTGCGTAGAAACGAGTTCGTCCCACCATATGTCGCGTCCGCGACGCATGTCGGTTTTGCCGCCGCCGCGTCGAACAACCAGGCAGTGCTTGACCGACGGCGCCCGCTTGAGCGCTTCGTCAACGTTGCTTTTTAGGTCGATGCTCTGCCCGCGACGCCATCCCGCATCGGCGGTGATTATCAGTTTGGCCTCGGCGTCATTGACGCGATCGGCGAGCGCCTCGGCCGAGAATCCGCCGAAGACGACCGAATGGATCACACCGATTCGTGCGCACGCGAGCATCGCAATCGCGGCCTCGGGAACCAGCGGCATATAGATCGCGACGCGATCGCCCTGCTTGATCCCGAGATGCTTCAGCGCGTTGGCGCATCGGCCGACTTCATCGGCAAGCATCTGGTAAGTGAGCACGCGCGAGTCGCCCGGCTCGCCTTCCCATATGATCGCGGCCTTGTTGCGATTTGGCCCCGCGAGATGGCGGTCGAGACAGTTGTACGACGCGTTGATTTTTCCCTCGAGAAACCACTTCGCGAATGGAAAATTCCATTCCAGCGTTTTGCTAAAAGGCTCGAACCAATGGAGATTGCGGGCGCACTCGGACCAGAATCCTTCAGGGTCGTTCTCGGCGCGCCGACACAATGCCTGATAGTCACCCAGACTCTTGATCCACGCGCGCTGCGAGAAATCATCGGTGGGCGGGAATTTCCGCGCTTCCGTGAGTACGGATTCGATATCGTGCGTCGCAGCCATCGGTACTAAACCCTCCCGCGTGCCTTACGCGTTTTGAGACTTAAGTAGAGCGTTGCGCCGTCTTTGATGTCGCGACGATTCGATCGCAGTTCGCGCAAGCGCTCGAGAAGCTCGCCTTCGACGTCCGCCGCGAACTCCCCGGCAATTTCCAGCGCACGGGCCGCCCATCGCAGGACGATGCGCCCTTCCAGTCCTGAGAAATCATCGAAGAACCATCCACAGCTCGTCAGTGCCGCCTGACCGGCTCGCACCATCTCGAACAGGCGCAGCATCCGCTCGCGCTTGTATTCGTCAGCGATCTTGTGCCGTTTGAAGAATTCCTCCTGCACGGCGGGACGCGGGTCGACAAAGGCGCGCGCCGCGTCGTTCAGCGCCGCTCGTGAATCAGGGCACAGTTCCGGCGCAAATCGATCGTAGATGGCGAGCGTATGATTTTTCGCAAACTCCATCGCGCCGAACAATGGCGCACGCCACTCCTGCGATGTATCCCCCGCAAGCCGGCACCCGCAGTTCGCACGCCATCGCTCGACTCCGTGCGCACAACTCCACGAGGTCGCGCCGTTAAGCGAGAAACTACCCCCAGCCGGCCGCCTCGCGAGATATTGTTCGCAGTTGACGACGAGGATATCGTCGCGGCGCGCGAGCATCATAACCGCACGCGCCAGTTCCGACGCGCCGCGGCGCTTGTGATGGCCAAAGGTCTCACCGTCGGTCGCGATCATGATTGCTTCGCCGGGTTCGAGGGAAAGGGCTGCGTCTGCAATCTGGGCGGCGCAAGCGGTCCCGTCGTTCAGGGCGTCGCCAAAGGAAATCGCCGCTGACAGCGCTCGGTCGAATCTGAAGACCGCGACAGTCCGCCCGTTACCGCGCCACAGAAACGGTCCCGCCGTGCGACCCTGCGCACCGTCGCCCGAGAATCGTCCCTGATCGTTGGCGACGATCGTATATTCCAATCCGCTCTCGGCGATCGATGCGAGCGTGTCGTCATCGACGGCGCATTCGGGAAGCCAGATGCCGCGCGGCGGTCTGCCGAATCGACAGGAGAAATCCTGGATTCCCCACGCGATCTGAATCTCCCGATCCCGCGGCGATCCGAGCGGCAGAATCGAATGGCTGTATGACTGCGCGATCGCGTTTCCGTGACGGCCCCGCGCCGCCCGGCTGAGTTCGTCGCCGCGAACCATCGCCCGATGGGCCGTCCTGCCATGTCGCTCCAGCCATGCGGCCAGCGTCGGACCGACGTCGAAACTGATTGATTCGTAGTTGTTGCGCACGTGGACGATCGATCCTTCCATCGTGTGCGCATGGGCGTTGGCGGTGTAGCAATCGCTCAAGATGCGCTCGTTCCAGTTCGCGAACGGCGCGGCGCTTGTCTCGGGGGTTATCAGTCCGGTCCAGGGGCTTTCCCGAGGCGGCTGATAGAAATGTCCGTGAATTATGACGTAACGAGGTTCGGCCATCGATTTAATTTTACTATGGCGGCGCGTGTCGCGAAGTTTAAGCACGAGACCCGCGATTTTGGAATTCGATCGGGGTCTCGCTCGTCGCCCGCGCGGCGAGAGTCTGAGACGGGGCGCCCAGCCCCAAAAGGCAGGCGCCCCCGTTTGAGCTACTTCCAATACGAAAAAATTACGCGCACGCCGCGACAAACGACCCCTTGATCGCGGCTTCGCCTTTCTGGTTGACGGCTTCGAGATCGCCCTCGATCAACTTCTCGCCGGCGGCTTCTTTCTTGCCGGTTACTTTTCCGCGACAAGTGACGACATCGCCGGGCCATACGCGCGTGGCGAAGCGCACCTTGAAGCGGCGCACCTGTCCGATGCCGACGTAGTCCGTCAGGCACTTGGACAGAAGTCCTGCGGTGAACATCCCCTGCGCGAACACCGTCGGGATTCCCGCCATTTCAACGAACGTCTGATCGTAGTGCAGCGGAACAAAATCGCCCGATGCCCCTGCGTATCGCACAAAGTCAGGGCGAGTAACGCCGTTGGTTACGGAATCGGGAACGCTGTCGCCGACTTTGACCTGCTCGAATTTCAATTTTGCTGGCATGGATATCGTCCTCTGACGCCTACGCTTTGACGGCCTGTCCGGTTTCGATCAGCGTCGATCGCGCGATCGCAACTTTCTCGCCCTTTTGATTCTTGTATTCGGTCTCGACGACAAGGAAGGTCATCTTTCCGCCGCGGCCGCCTTCTTTCTCATAAAGATCGGCGACTTTTGCAACACCCGTCAAAGTGTCGCCGACGAGAATCGGTTTGAGCAGTTCGAAATCCTGCTCGCCGTGCAGGATACGGCGGATATCGAATCCGCCCATTCCAGGGCTCGAAGAATCGTCCTGCCAGAATGCAGCGGTCTGCAGGAAGGTCACGGGAACGGGGATACCGCCGCACTCGCGCTTCGCGACTTCGGGATCGAAATACACCGGGTTCGGATCCTTAATCGCGCGCGCGAATTCACGCACCTTGCTCCATTCGATCGGCATCGTAAACGGCTTGCCCGTTTTGCCAATCATGCTTTTGTCGGCCATGTCTTTATGTCCCTTTCCTTCGGATGGAATTTTCCGATCGTTATCGAGAACGCCTCACCCTGAAATCGCGCGCGGCGATTGACCGCCGTCAACGATCAACAGCGCGCCCGTTATATAACTCGCGGCATCCGAGGCGAGGAAGATGCACGGGTGGGCGATTTCCTCGACGCGTCCGAATCGCGACAGCGCTCGCGATTTGGCAACCGCCTCTTTGACCGCAGGATTCGGCCATACGCGCGGCGCAGCGCCCTCGGTATCGATAGGGCCGGGCGCGATACAGTTGACGCGAATCTTGTGATCGCCCCATTCGCTGGCGTGCGAAACGGTAAGATTGATCACGCCGGCCTTCGCCGCTCCATAGGGCAGCATCGTCGCCGAGCCGTGAACCCCTGCAGTCGATGAAATATTGATGATCGATCCGCCGCCACCTTGCGCGATTAGCTGGCGTGCCGCCGATTTCGAGCAGAAGAAAACGCCGTCGAGATTGATCCCGATTACCGCTTTCCATCCATTCGGGCTTAGGTTGAGCGTCGGAGTGGTAATGCTCGCCCCGTGATTATTGATAAGAACGTCAACGCGTCCGAATGCCTTGACTGCCGCTTCGACCATCGCGTCGGTCTGCTCCGGCACGCGCACATCGCACACGGTCATCTCGCATTTTCCGCCGGCTTTGCGAATCTCGTCGCGCACGCGTTCGAGATTCTCGGCCTTGCGGCTCGCGATCAGAACCGGCGCGCCCCGAAGAGCGAATTCCTTTGCGATCGACTCACCGATACCTGTGCCGCCGCCGGTGACGATCGTAACTTTGCCCTCAACGCTGAACGGATCTTTCAAACCTTTTTGTCCTCCTGGGGAAAACCTTCGGCTCTTGCGCAGCCACCGAAC